>DASXWH010000015.1:0-82235 GCA_036503775.1 Ohtaekwangia sp. | reverse complement strand
AGACTGGCCACTTCGTGACTTAAATTGTTGTACGAGTTCTTCGAACTCCTTTGAATCAGAATAACAAATGAATACGATTTTAGCTTTACGGTCACGGGCCAGTAAAGCAACACCGCGTGCGTCATCATCACTGTTAAGCAGCACCACGATCGCTTTGCCTTCTACACTCAGCTGATCAAAATCTTCCTTCCGCCCTTTGCCAGCAAACACTACCGGAACAGAAACTTCTCCACCTGAATCCGCATTTCCATAATAAGCGATGCTTTCAAGGTTATTGAATCGCGATTGGCCTGCTTTAATGTAGATTTCTCCGGGAGCCGTAGCATACAATTCAACCGTTTGATAGTATCCACCATCTACCGGGCCAGAAAGACCCAGCTCTTCGAAGTGCGCCTTGATAAAAGCCGCAGCCATTTTCTGACCACGTTTTCCTGTCTCACGGCCCTCCATCGCATCAGAGGCAAGAATGGATAAATTTTCTTTCAGATCCTCAGGCGTGATCAGGTCACCATATTTTTTGGCCACCACATCCTGCGCAAACAAGTTGCTACCAGCCACTATTAATGCCAGCGCAACTAAAATGTACTTTTTCATGGTTAATGAGTTAATGCGGCCAATATGCCGAGGATTTTCGGGAATTGTAAATACTTCGTGATGATCCGTATTAAGTCCGGAAGACCGGACCCAAAAACAAAGACGTTATTTTCGACTTCCCGGCTTCCGGTCTTAAACCTGTTTTTTTCTCAAACCCCATCCCTCCGCTGTTAACTAAATATTACCTTTGTGCCCTCACACCCGTTTGGATAGTTTCATTAACCTAAAACATTGAAAATCAATAGTTCAGATGAAAATAGATTCACAATACGCAGAAAAATTTGAAAGCCGGCACATTGGCCCGGATGACCATCAAACGAAGGAAATGCTCAAAGTCATTGGTGCATCCTCCCTGGATGAGCTTATCAGCCAAACAATCCCCTCCAACATCCGGTTAAAAAAATCATTGAATCTTCCCGCGGCTAAATCCGAACATCAGTTTTTACAGGAATTCAAGAAACTGGCTTCAAAAAACAAGGTCTATAAATCTTTCATCGGTACCGGATACTACAATACAATCACCCCGGGCGTCATTCTCCGGAACATCCTTGAAAACCCGGGATGGTATACTGCTTACACTCCTTACCAGGCTGAAATTGCCCAGGGGCGTTTGGAAGCACTCATCAATTATCAGACAATGGTGATTGACCTTACGGGAATGGTCATAGCAAATGCCTCTCTGCTGGATGAAGGTACAGCAGCTGCGGAAGCCATGCACCTTTTCCTTGCATCGCGAAAAGCATCCAAGAAAAATGCGCACAAGTTTTTTGTTGATCAGAATACCTTCCCTCAAACTATAGATGTGCTGAAAACCCGTTCAGCACCCCTCGGTGTTGAACTTGTTGTAGGTGATATTCAGAAACTTGATTTAAGTGACGCAGATCTGTTTGCCGTTTTTATTCAGAATCCGGATGGTAACGGAGCATTGAAAGATTATTCTTCGCTCATTGCCACGGCACATGAGAAAGAAATTTATGTTGCCATGGCAGCTGACCTGATGAGCCTCGTGCTTACTACTTCCCCCGGTGAAATGGGAGCTGATGTAGTGGTGGGTTCTTCACAACGCTTTGGCGTACCCATGGGATTTGGCGGACCGCACGCTGCTTTCTTTGCTACCAAAGATGAGTTCAAACGACAAATGCCGGGAAGAATTATCGGAGCTTCCCTGGATGCATCCGGTAATCCAGGATATCGCATGGCGTTGCAAACACGTGAACAACACATTCGCAGGGAGAAAGCAACATCAAACATTTGTACCGCGCAGGTTTTGTTATCGGTGATGGCGGGAATGTATGCTGTTTATCACGGTGCTGACGGATTGAAAAAGATTGCCGGAAGAATTCATGGACTTGCCAAGTCGCTTGAAACCGGATTGAAATCCCTCGGCTTTAAGCAATTGAATGAAAATTATTTCGATACGTTAAAAATTGCTGTCGCGGACAAAAAAGCTATTGAACGCGAAGCCGTTAAGCGTGAAATTAATTTCAAATATTTCTCCGACAATCATATTGGAATTTCACTGGACGAGACTACTTCATCGGAAGATGTAAACCTGATCCTTGAAATCTTTGCTGCTGTTGAGAACAAAAAAACGATTAATGCTTCATTGAATGGTCAGGAAATTAACTGGCCCGCTGCACTAGTACGTAAATCTTCATTTCTGACACACCCGGTTTTCAACACGCATCATTCAGAACATGAGATGCTGCGTTACATCAAGCGTTTAGAGAATAAAGATCTTTCGATGGTTCACTCGATGATCTCTTTGGGTTCTTGTACCATGAAGCTCAATGCAACGGCCGAGATGATTCCTGTAACCTGGCCAGAGATTGGAAACATACATCCTTTCGCGCCAACCGATCAGGCACAAGGTTATGCCGAGCTCACTACAAACCTGGAAAACTGGCTGAAAGAAATTACGGGCTTCACGGGTGTGTCACTTCAACCTAACAGCGGTGCGCAGGGTGAGTATGCGGGTCTGATGGTGATTCGTGCCTATCACATGGACCGTGGTGATGATCATCGTAATATTTCACTCATTCCTGCATCCGCACACGGAACTAACCCGGCCAGCGCAGTAATGGCCGGTATGGAAGTGATCGTAGTAAAATCCGATGCTGATGGAAAAATTGATGTAGCTGACCTGAAAGCTAAAGCAGAACAATACAAAGACAATCTTTCATGTTTGATGGTAACGTATCCCTCTACGCACGGTGTGTTTGAAGAATCGATTATTGAGATCTGCGAGATCATTCACAAAAACGGTGGACTGGTTTACATGGATGGCGCAAACATGAATGCACAGGTAGGCCTCACATCACCGGCCAACATTGGTGCAGATGTTTGTCACCTTAACCTTCATAAAACGTTTTGCATTCCCCACGGTGGCGGTGGCCCTGGCATGGGACCGATCTGTTGCAATGATAAACTCAAACCCTATCTGCCCGGTCACGCAGTAGTAAAAACCGGTGGCGAAAAAGCAATTCCTGCTGTATCAGCCGGACCCTGGGGAAGCGCCAGCATCCTTACTATCTCGTATGCATACATTGCTATGATGGGTGGTGATGGATTAACCAATGCTACACGCTACGCTATTCTGAATGCAAACTATATCAAAGATCGCTTGAAAGATCATTATAAAATTCTGTACACCGGATCAAACGGCCGCTGTGCACACGAGATGATCGTAGACTGCCGTGATTTCAAAAAGGCAGGAATAGAAGTGGAAGACATTGCCAAGCGTTTGATGGATTATGGATTCCATGCACCGACAGTTTCATTCCCGGTTGCCGGCACGTTGATGATCGAACCAACGGAAAGCGAACCCAAAGAAGAACTCGATCGCTTTGTAGATGCCTTGATCGAGATCCGGAATGAAATTCGGGAAGTAGAAGAAGGTAAGGCTGATAAAGAAAATAACGTTCTGAAAAATGCTCCACACACCGCTGCCGTTATTACGGCTGATGTTTGGGAAAAGCCATACAGTCGTCAAAAGGCTGCGTATCCATTAGCTTTTGTTAAGGAAGCTAAATTCTGGCCAAGCGTTAGCCGCGTAGACAATGCCTATGGTGACCGCAACCTGGTGTGCAGTTGTCTGCCGATTGAAGAATATTCAAAGGATGAAATAACTGCCTGATAAAAGAAAGGTCCGCTGAATCAGCGGACCTTTTTTATGTGTTGTCTTTTCAGGCGTAGGATACTTTTTTCTGCCACTCCTGTTCCTTACGAATAAGTTCTTCCTGGGTGGCCTGCAGCTCCTCCATATTCTGACGCATTTCTTCTTCCCGCTGACGCATACCTTCTTCAGTAATCCGGGCTTGTTCCAGAAGATGACTCATCTTATGGGTGTTTTGTGAATTCAATATGGCTGATGCCAGAAACTCTCCAGTCTTTTTCAAAAACTCAATGTGGAAATCTTCAAAGCATAAAAAGGAAGCCATCTCCACTACCGCTACGGTATGAACATCATACTTAAGCGGAACAATGACGAGATGACTGGGAGTAGCGTCACCCAAACCCGAGGTGATCCTGGTATAGCCTTTGGGTACATCTTTTAACTGAATGAAGTCTCCTTCTAAATATGCCTGACCTACCAAACCATTTCCGATATCAATCCGTTGCTCAAGCCATTTCTTCTTTTCAAATGCGTAACACGAAGCCAGCCGAAGATGCTGATCATCGCCTTCACCATCTAAAACATACAGACTGCATTGCTGTGCCTGAAGGTACTTGGCCAGATAGGATACACATTTGTCAGCGAGCTCCTGTGCATTGTTCTGATGGTTACGAACCATTTCTGAAAATTGTGCGAGACCCCCATTCAACCAGTTACGTTGCTCATCAGCTTGTTTCACTTTCCGGAGTTGCTCACGCATCCGTACCAGACTGCCAGCCAGGGTGCCTTCATTCAGCAATTCATTTTCTTTAGCTAACCCCTTCCATGTAACGGTATAATCACCATCCGTCATACTTTTGATAAAATCAGAAGCCTGACGAACATTTTGAATAGACGTGTTAATAACCATATCTGCCTGCAGGTTACTTTCTGTTCCGGGATTGAAAACAAAGCTTCGGTCATTCTGCTCAACCCGTGAAATCAGTCCTTGCCGTGCTTCACGTTCCTTTTTGATCCGCCTGATGAACAGGATTAGCGCAGGGAGAGTAAGTAACACTACCGATACCTGTAAAATCAAGTTACTTTGAACAGCTGCATTATATTTTGACAACGCAGATTCATGAAGCTTATCCTCAAATTCAAAAAGTGGTCTGGAAAATTCATCATACTTCTTCCATACATCGTACCCTTTATCCTGCTCCAGCATAGCAATGGATTGTTGCACATCACCCAGGCGGGCTGTTTCAATCAGACGCTGACTGAATGCAATGTAGGCATCAACTTCTGTCTGAACAGCCTTGAGTTTGTCTACATCCGGATAATTTTGCTTTAGCAGCAATGACTCAATCTCTCTGAACGTAGCAGCATTTTTTTCAACTGCTTCCCGGTAGGGAATCAGCATATTATCACCTTTGGTAAGCGCAAACCCACGGACACCAAGATCAAGACCATGCATCGTTCGGGTAAGAATCTCTTTGGTACGTTCTTTGGCTACTTCTGATTCGTGAAGCTGAATGCTGTTTTCAGCAATAACAAAATGGTTGCGAATCGCCATCACCAGGCTTAAAACAAGGGCAGTACCAATAACAATCACAACCCAGTTATTCACTAAAAACTTTCTCATAACTTGTAAAAACTATTTGGCTTTAATCAAACACACAATTTGTTAATTAAAGTAAAGAAAAGAGGAGATGAAGAAGCACAACAGTCAATTATATTTTTGTAAAAAATCTAAGACCGTAGAATTCAGGTATTGCAGGAAACGTTTGCATCTCTTATTTCTTTTTACTCTGATCTTTTTACCCTTCATCAGCTTCAGTCAAAGTACTTATAAAGGATTTCCATCGCTGATCTGGCCGAAGTTATATGACATCCAGTTTGAAAAAGCCAAAGACGACTTAGGAGAATATGACAAACCCATTTTCAGCCATGCAACTAAAGCGCTGAATGGAAAAACTGTTTCACTTCCGGGCTACATGGTTCCGTTTGAAAATACGTTGAAAGGTGATCACTTCATGTTCACATCCCTTCCCCTGAACGCCTGTTTTTTCTGTGGTGTGGGTGGCCCCGAAACGGTGGTAGAAGTTTTTTCAAAATATCCCGTAACGTATACTGAAAAACCTATTGAGATCAGGGGTATCTTGAGACTTAACGGTACAAATGCCGATCAGATGATCTACATTATTGAAAGTGCTGAAGTGACAGGTGAAATAGATTTTTAAAATCCTCCGCTATGAAATATCTCATCTTCTTTTTGATCATTGGCTATTCGGTTTCAGCGCAGAATAATTCAGATCCCGCATTACAATCCCTTATCGATGCTGAACGGGCGTTTAGCCTGTTGGCCAAAGAAAAAAATACACGTGATGCATTCGTTTATAATCTGACTGAAAAATCAATCGGCTTTTATCCTGGGCCGGGTAGTGCCTTAACATTCTGGGAAGCACAAACAGCCGGACAGGAATGGCTATTCTGGCAACCTTCGTTCGCCTACCTGGCCGCTTCCGGTGACTACGGATATACCTATGGCCCGTGGAGTTTCAGTAAGTCACGGACAGAAAAACCAGAAGCCTTTGGCGATTTCATTACGGTGTGGGAGAAACAGGATGGTAAATGGAAAGTTGCCGTTGACATCGGGATCGCTCACGGTGAAAAACCGGTAGCGAACGTACCGGTACAAACCTCTACGATAAAGCCAGTTGCATCCACAACAAAAGACGATCTGTTGGATATTGAAAAAAGATTTTTGTCTGGGCAATCTTCTTCTGCAGAGAAAGCTTACTTCGATTATGCCTCAACAGATATTCGTTTTTTCAGGCAGAATAATTTTCCGATCCGCGCTATTCAGGATGCCCTGGGTGTACACAGTAAGTTGACCTATACACCATCCGGAAGTTCTATTGCCTCAACAGGTGACCTGGGTTTTGTTTATGGCACCGTATCTTTCACAGAAACGAAAGATGGTCAGCAAAAAACCCGCACAGCCAACTACCTACGCATCTGGAAAAAAGAAGAAGGCAAGGCGTGGAAAATTGTTGTTGACGTTGTTTCCTGAGTTCTTAGGGTAGGCCGTATACATCAATGAGGTAAGTCAGCGCTGCCATCGAAGCACTACCCAGCTCAAGTTCACGTCTGCTCACCTTATCGAAGGTATCTTCCTTTGTATGATGATAATCAAAATACCGTTGCGAGTCAGGCAGATATCCGATGATGGGAACTCCTAACGGTTCCAGCGGACCAATATCTGCTCCTCCACCCGACTGATTAAAATCGGTAAGTCCATACGGTTCCAGTAATGGTTTCCAGCTTCTGATCGTATTCTTTACTTCATCCGGAGCGCTCATTGAAAATCCGCGAGGTGTAAACCCTCCGCGATCGGACTCCATAGCGGCCACATGCTTTTCTTTTGCCAGTTCAACTTGTTTCGCATACTCAATTCCGCCACGCAAACCATTCTCTTCATTCATATAAAGCACGCACCGGATCGTATGCCGTGGTTTATATCCCATCTGTTTGAATAACCACAAAACATCCATTGCCTGAACACATCCGGCACCGTCATCATGCGCACCCTCGGCAAGATCCCATGAATCGAGATGACCACTTACAACGATAACTTCTTCCGGAAATTCAGAACCTTTTATTTCTGCTATAACATTGTGCGATTGAACATCTGCCAGTGTTTCGCAATGCGTTTCAAAGTATACGGATATGTTTTTTTCTTCCCGCAAAATAGCACTGAGCATATCGCCATCATTTGTACTCACAGCAATGGCAGGTATTTTCGGAGTGTTTGGAGCATAGCGCAGGCTGCCCGTGTGCGGATAGTTTTCAGGATTAGAACCCATAGACCGAACGATCACACCGACAGCTCCATATTTAGCCGCTTCCGAGGGGCCGGATCCGCGTTGATCTACAGCGCCTCCATATGCAGCAAATGTGTTCATATGTGTAGCGTCCATCGGCCGGCTGAAGAAAACTATCTTACCTTTTATTTCTTTCTCTCCAAGCTGCTTCAACTGATCAAAGTTTTTTACTTCAATCACTTTTCCTTTTACGCCTTCAGGTCCGGTTCCAACAGAAAGCCCCAGTGCGCATACGTTCAGATCAATAGATTTAGCGCGCTTGGAGCCGGTGATTTTTGCTTTTTCTTTCTGACCCCGAACCCACTGCGGTACCATTACAGGTTGCAGCCACACTGAATCGGCTACCTGATCCAACTCATCTTTTGTCCATTGCACAGCCTGGGCAGCACCCGGTGATCCGCTAAGACGAGAGCCAATTTTTTTACACATGTATTCCAGCCAGGTATAACCTTTACCGTGAGTCAGGGCCTGATTATAAATTTCTCTTATCGCCTGTTCATCTTTAGTCTGTGAAAAAGAAATAGTTGATAACAGGATCAACACCGTCAGTACAATTCCTCTCATGGGTAAATTTTTAATGAATCAATATGGCTTGCTTTAATAAATACATGTGGTGATCCGGATCCTTATCATTCAGCATAAGGGTACCTTCCATGGTAATGGGCTTTGTCGTGAATTTTACTTTTTCAGTTGATTCAATTTCGACAACGGTTTCGGGCCCAGCAGCTCCACAGAAGAAACACAAATTGAAGGGCAAGGACGAAAGCATGAATTTCCCCGGACCACCCAGTTCTTCCAATGGTATGATGTAGCCTTTCAGCTTCACCTTCTTTCCCTGGAAAGTTTTTAAATATTTGCTGAACACGGGCGTCTCTACATCATATCCGTTTTTGTCTTTCTTGTTTTCAAAACTTACCTGCGCGAGTGTATGCCAGAAGTTGTTATCCTGGCCAAATGCCGATGCGCTAATCAACACAAGACAAATAAAACACCACTTCATATCTCAAGTATACGCAGAAAGTTTTGAGCCTGGCGCCTTATCTGTGTTCATCACAGAACAATCGTTTGAAATTTGTTGTTTCGAAGTAAAGGCTGGAACTTTGCCTTAATTATGGCATTCTTATTTGATTCATTTGAGGGCTGGAAAAACTACTGTGCTGAACATAAAATGTCATTGGCTGCAGTGGTGCTGGAGTATGAAAAAACACAGAAGAACCGCGCTGAGGAAGATACATGGAAGGGCCTCGAAAAAGCGTGGGAAGTTATGCGTGATGCCGTTCAAACCGGCTTAACCGAAAACATGACCTCGCGATCGGGCATGATTAACAATGGTGCCAAACAAGTTTACAACCATCCGGTTCCGGTACTCTCTAAAGAATTTCAGAATCTCATCTCCCGTGCTCTGGCAGCAAAAGAAGTAAATTCCTGCATGGGTAGAATTGTAGCAGCACCCACAGCAGGAGCCAGTGGCATTATGCCGGGTGTACTTTTCACCCTTCAGGAAATTCACAGGATCGAAGACCGCAAAATTTTAGAAGCCATGCTCATTGCTGCCGGCATTGCATTGATCATGGAACAAAAGGCATCCATTGCCGGGGCAGTAGGCGGATGCCAGGCCGAAACCGGAACAGCTGCAGCTATGGGAGCAGGTGCAATTGTATTTTGCCTGGGAGGAAACATTGATCAGGTATTCAATGGGGTAGCCATCACCGTTCAGTGTATGCTGGGGTTGGTTTGTGATCCGGTAGCCGGATTGGTAGAAGTACCTTGTGTTGTACGGAATGCCAGTGCAGCGGCTATCGCGAACAGTTCAGCGCAGATTGCGCTCGCCAATGTGAGCAGCGTAATTCCTGTGGATGAAGTTATTGAAGCTATGGGAGAGATCGGAGCAAGTATGGAAACGCGCTATAAAGAAACTGCGTTGGGCGGACTGGCCGCTACTAAAACAGGGCAGGCTATCGCCAAAAAAGTTTTGATCCACGACATTCAAATTCTCCCCGATCAAAATAATCATTAATCACTTTACAAATTCGGGCAGTACTTCATTGCCAAAGAAATAAATCGCACTACTGAAAACCAGAGCCCACACCGAAGCGCTGATAAACATATAGATGATCAGTTTATCACGTGGTGTTCCAAAACTTATCGCCAATAAAGTTCCGCCAATAGGAGTCAGTAATAAGGGTGTAATTATAGCAACTCCGGCAATTCCATATTTCCGCCAGACCTGAATGAATTTCCGGTTGCGTTCAGAAAATCTTTTGCGATTTCGCATAAACCGGTTGAGAACACGCTTTCGCATAAAGTCGCCAAAGAATGTAAAGAGCAACACGATAGTCATTGTTCCGGCCACCGTACCCAGAACGGTAGACACCAGGTTTAGTCCAGCGGAGTATCCGGCAATAGGCCCGAGAATGAACTTGAGCATGCTCGGAAAATAAACGAGCGTTATAGTCTTTAAAATTTCTTCCCACATAGCTTGTGTGTACGAATCACACCAATAGAATTAAAGATTGAACGAATTCATCGAATCAATAGCTGTCATTCCAAAGATTTCGTTTTTAAATTTTTTCGCCAAAGCTTAAATCACCAGCATCGCCCAATCCCGGCACGATATAAAATTGCGGATTAAGATTCTCATCAATCGCGCAGGTCCATAGTGAATATTTTTCGCTTAACTCCTCAGCAAGGTACTTAATACCTTCAGGCGCTGCTACTAATGAAACAATATGAATGTGATCTGGTTTACCCCACTTTAACAAGTGTTTTATAGAATCAACAACCGAGCGCCCTGTGGCCAGCATCGGGTCAATCAAAATCACAACCTTACCCTTAATACCCGGAGACGTTACATAGTTCAGTTTTATCGTAAGTTCTTTTCCCGCTTCCAACCGGTATGCTCCGATAAAGGCCGAATCAGCCTGATCAAAAAAATTAAGAAATCCCTGAAAATACGGAAGCCCTGCACGAAGAATGGTGACCAATACCGGTTGCTGTTTCAGCACATTAATCCGTGACTTACCTAATGGGGTATCAACCGTTTTGGTTCCGTAATGCAAAACCTTGGAAACCTCGTATGCCATTATTTCACCCAATCGCTCCAGATTTTTACGGAAACGCATTTTATCCTGCTGAACCGACTTATCGCGGAGTTCAGCCAGGAAGTGATTGGCAACTGAATTCTGTTCACTTAAGTTGAAAACCATAGGGTCACTTTTTTCTAATCAAAATTTAGAATAAAGTTGTGTGAAGAACTAATGTAGTCTTGAAGTTGGGAAGTCCGGAAGACCGAAGTCTGCTGTTACAATTCTTACTTTCGGTCTTGCGGACTTCCCGTCTTTCGGTCCCCACTCAAACACAAAAGCCATTTGAAACTCCTCAAACAACTCTGCGAAATCCATGCGCCTTCCGGAAACGAAGGAGCCATGAAAGATTTTTTATTAAAGTATATCACCAGAGAAAAAAAGAAATGGAAAGCTAAAGCCGAGGTATTTCACGGTGAAGAATTCCAGGATTGTATTGTAATAAAGTTCGGGAAACCCCGTACAGCTATTTTTGCGCATATGGATAGCATTGGTTTTACAGTCAGGTATTTTAATCAATTGCTTCCCATCGGCAGTCCGGATGCCGAGATGGGGACAAAACTGGTTGGTCATGATAGCTTGGGGGAAATTGAATGTGAATTGGAATTCGACAAAGAGAATCACGCCTTCTATAAATTCGGAAGACAGATCGATCGCGGAACTGATCTCACCTACAAAATAAACTTCAGGGACACGAAAGATTTTATACAAACCGCCTACCTCGACAATCGCCTGGGCATCTACAATGCACTTAAGGTTGCCGAATCCCTGAAGGACGGAGTAATTGTTTTCAGCTGCTGGGAAGAACACGGTGGTGGATCTGTGCCCTACCTGGCAAAATTCATCTACGAAAAGTGGAATGTCCGTCAGGCATTGGTCTCCGATATTACCTGGGTCTCTGACGGAGTTGATGCCGGCAAAGGTGTTGCTATTTCCATGCGCGACAGAAACATTCCACGCAAGGAATTCGTCAACCGGATCATTGGTATTGCCCGGAAACGAAAACTGGATTTTCAACTTGAGGTGGAAGGAATGGGTTCAAGCGATGGACGTGAGCTGCAAACCTCACCTTACCCGTTCGATTGGTGTTTTGTAGGAGCCCCTCAGCAAAATCCACATACACCGGATGAAAAGGTGCATAAGCACGATATTGAAAGTATGATTGACTTGTATCGCTGGCTGATGAAAGACCTATGATCCGAATAATCCGCTGTCTCTTTTTTGTTCTTCCTTTTGTTACCTCATTTGTTCAGGGGCAGCATGATTTTTACAACAAACTTTCAAGTGCCGCCATTGAATTAACGAAAACAACAGTCACCTATGACCCTTCTTATTTCAGCATATCCTATCCCAATGGAGATGTCCCGTCCGATAAGGGCGTGTGTACGGATGTGATCATCCGGGCTTACCGGAAACTGGGTATCGATCTGCAGAAAGAAGTGCATGAAGACATGAAAAAGAATTTTTCGGCCTATCCTAAAAAGTGGGGATTGAAAACAACAGACAAAAATATTGATCATCGCAGGGTACCTAACCTGATGACCTTCTTTTCCCGTCACGGAACAACATTGAATAATTCTTCATCAGCAGCCGATTATGCCACAGGTGATATTGTTTGCTGGTACCTGGGTGGAGGCATTACACACATCGGAATTGTGGTGAACAAAAAATCGGATGATGGTAATCTTCTTATTGTGCATAACATTGGACGGGGCCAGGAAATATCAGACTGTCTTTTTGAATTCAAAATCATAGGTCACTACCGGTACGATAAAACTGTTTCCCGCTGATTACGCAGATTCACGCAAATAATTCTGGTTCTTAATTCTGCGAAAATCCGCGTGATCTGCGGGAAATGAATTTAGGAAATCGTGACTGCAAACTTTTTCTATCTTTGCGCTCCCTAAGCGAGGGCAGCTATGCAGGTAAAGGATTTACAGTTCAGGCAATTCATTAATAAATCGAAAGTACAGGGTCAGGTAAGGGCATTAGCCCAGCAGATCAATTCCGACTATCAGGATAAGGCCCCGGTCTTTTTACCCATCCTTAATGGATCATTTATTTTTGCAGCCGATCTCATCAAGCAGATCGAAATTCCGTGTACGGTTTCATTTGTGAAAACGTCTTCCTACTCCGGAACATCCAGTACCGGTCAGTTGAAGACGCTCATTGGTCTGGATGCAAGCTTATTCAATCAGGATGTAATCATCATCGAAGATATTGTTGACACCGGACTCACACTTCAAAAAGTCATGGAAGAACTTCGCGGGCTGGGAACAAAGTCGGTGGAAGTTATAGCGTTGTTGCGTAAGCAACCTGCCCGGGAAAAACAGATTGACGTAAAGTATGTAGGCTTTGAAATTGATAATGAATTCGTGTTGGGCTACGGTCTGGACTATGATGGCCTGGGACGCAACCTCAAAGAAATTTACAAGGCTGTTTAAAATTCCTTATAAAAAAGCTGGTAGGTAATTCGTAGGTCATTCTTTATCTTCGTCAGCTTGATACAAACCAAAATCCTTTAACCAACGAAAAACATATTGCTCCCATGATTAATCTGATTCTCTTTGGCCCTCCGGGCGCAGGTAAGGGCACACAAAGTGCAAAGATCATTGAGAAGTATTCCCTCACACATATCTCAACCGGAGATCTTTTCCGCAAGCATTTGAAAGAAGGTACTCCTTTAGGTCAATTGGCGAAAGGATATATGGACAAAGGAAATCTGGTGCCAGATCAGGTAGTGATTGATATGGTTGATGATAAAATTAAAAGCAGTGGTAATATTACCGGGATCATTTTCGATGGCTTTCCACGTACTATTCCCCAGGCTGAGGCCCTGGATAAATTACTGGCTTCTAAAAATGCACCGATCCAGGTATTAATTGAGCTCGTGGTTCCTGAAGCAGAATTAAAGACACGCCTGGCCGATCGTGCACAAAAAGAAAACCGTCCTGATGATGCTAAACCGGAAGTAATTGAAAACAGAATTGCGGTGTACAAAGCTGAAACCGTTGCTGTGGCTCAATACTATAAACAACACAACAAGTATGCTTCTGTGGTTGGGGTGGGTGAAATCGAAGCCATCTTCAACAATATTTGTCGTGAAATAGACAAGACTATACTTTGATAATTCTTCTCCGTGTCATCACCCAATTTCATTGATTACGTAAAATTCTGTTCACGCTCCGGACATGGCGGTGCAGGCTGCCTGCATTTTCACCGGGAAAAATTTATTCAGAAAGGCGGGCCTGATGGAGGTAATGGCGGTCGGGGTGGAAATATTATTCTTCGCGGAGATTCACAACACTGGACACTGCTTCACCTGAAATATCGCAAGCACGTTATTGCAACCAACGGAAATCCGGGAGAAGAACAAGACCGTACGGGTGCTGATGGCAAGGATGAAATTATTCCTGTACCACTGGGTACTGTTGCCCGTGATGCCGAAACGGGTGAATTCCGTTGCGAGATCACTGAAAATGGTCAGGAATTTATTCTTACAAAAGGTGGCCGGGGTGGAAAGGGAAATGCATTCTTTGCAACATCAACTCAGCAGGCACCACAGCATGCACAACCCGGTGAGCCCGGCATCGAAGAATGGATCATCCTTGAATTAAAACTTTTAGCAGACGTTGGTTTGGTTGGTTTCCCCAATGCCGGAAAGTCTACATTGCTTTCGGTGGTTTCAGCAGCCAAACCAAAAATTGCAGATTATGCATTTACAACGTTGACTCCCAATCTCGGTGTGGTGTCCTATCGTGATGGAATGTCCTTTGTGATGGCGGACATCCCGGGAATTATAGAGGGCGCTGCAGAAGGTAAAGGACTAGGCATCCGTTTCCTTCGTCACATTGAGCGAAATTCGTTACTGCTCTTTCTTATTCCTGCAGACTCTAAAGACATTAAAACAGAATACGACATTCTGCTGAACGAACTCCGGAAATACAATCCCGAATTACTGGATAAGAAGCGTTTACTGGCCATTTCGAAATCAGACATGCTGGATGAGGAGCTCAAGACAGAAATGAAACGTGAGTTGCCGACCGATCTGCCTACAATCTTTATTTCATCTTTGACTAACCAGGGAATAGTTGAACTGAAAGATCTTCTCTGGAGGCATCTTCACTAACCATAATTTCTCTCTGACCCTTCCGGCAATCTCATTGTACGGTTAAAAATGTCAGTTTGGCATAAAGATACCTTTGGCAAAATTGTTGACATTTGCCCTTTAATTACCCTATAAGCCGTTATGCCTATGGAAAACAAACGTGAAGAAACGGATATGAACCAGAACGAAGAGATTATTTCAGAAAATAAGGAAACACTAGCGGACAAATTGCCCGATTCGCAGGAGGGTGATGCGAAGGAGCTGCAGGCTGCAGAGCTTGAAAAACTCCAGACCGAACTCACCGAGCAAAAGGATAAATACCTGAGACTCTATTCAGAGTTTGAAAACTTCAGGCGTAGAACCGCTAAAGAAAAAATGGAAATGGTGCTGTCGGCCAATGAACAATTGATCAAAGCACTGATTCCTGTTGTAGATGATTTTGAACGTGCCGAAAAAGCATTTGGTGATAAGAAGGAAAGTAAAGAACTGGAGGGTTTTTTTCTGATCCAGAATAAGTTCAGAAAAATATTGGATCAGTATGGGGTTAAGGCAATGGAGATCAAGGCAGGTGCTGACTTCAATGCAGACCTCCACGAAGCCATCACCCAGATTCCTGCACCCGAAGAAAAGCTGAAAGGTAAAATTGTTGACGTCATTGAGAAGGGATATTTGCTCAATGAAAAAGTAATTCGTTTTGCTAAAGTTGTGGTGGGCAGCTAACCCATCAACTATCAATAACCGACATGTCAAAGAAGAGAGACTACTACGAAATACTGGGTGTAAACAAAACTTCCACACCTGAAGAAATAAAAAAGGCGTACCGTAAAGTTGCCATTCAGTTTCACCCGGATAAAAATCCAGGCAATAAGGAGGCTGAAGAAAAATTCAAAGAAGCTGCGGAAGCGTATGAAATCCTCAGCGATGCAGACAAGCGCTCGCGCTACGACCGCTTTGGTCATGCCGGTTCAGGTAATGGCGGCTTCAGTGGGCACACCATGAATATGGACGATATCTTCAGTCAGTTTGGAGATATTTTCGGAGGCAGCGGAAGTGGCAATCCATTTGAAAGTTTCTTCGGTGGAGGAGCACAAGGAGGAAGACGCCAGCGTAAGGGCACGAACCTTCGTATCAAGCTTAAACTTACCCTGGAAGAAATCGCCACTGGTGTTGAAAAGAAAATAAAAGTAAACCGATTGATCCGTGCGGAGGGTGTTACGTACAAGACCTGCCCTACCTGTCAGGGAGCAGGCCAGATCCGAAAAGTAGTGAACACTATGCTTGGTCAAATGGTATCCGCGACTACCTGTTCATCATGTGATGGTTCAGGTCAGGTTATCGATAAGCGTCCTGCCGGTGTTGACAGTTCCGGACTTATTTCCAAGGAAGAAATTATAACAGTAAAAATTCCGGCAGGTGTAGGTGAAGGCATGCAGCTCTCCATGTCAGGGAAAGGAAATGAAGCACCGGGTGGTGTAGCCGGTGATCTTCTGATATTGGTAGAAGAACAGGAAGACCGGTTCCTGAAACGCGATGGCAATAACCTGGTTTATGACCTCTACATCAGTTTCATCGATGCAGCTCTCGGAACCAGTGTTGAGGTACCATCGGTAGGTGGAAAAGTGAAGATTAAGATCGAGCCCGGCACGCAAAGCGGTAAAATCCTACGGCTCCGCGGCAAGGGCCTGAAAGATGTGAACGGTTATGAAACCGGTGATCAGCTGATCTATGTAAACGTATGGACCCCGAAAAAACTCACCTCAGAAGAACGGGCCAAGCTGGAAAGCCTTCATAATTCACCAAATTTCCAACCACACCCCGATGCCAACGAAAAGGGCTTTTTTGAGCGAATGAAGGAGTATTTCAATTAAACCTCGAAAGGAAACTTATCTCAATTGACCCCGTTTAACTCAGGTTAGCGGGGTTAAATTTTTCATTTTCAGGTTTAAACTTACACTTTGTAACCATCTGGGGGTGAGCCCGTAATTATTCACCATGCACAAAAAATTTTGGCTTACAGGACTTGGAATTGCGCTGATTGGAGCGGCTTTTGGACAGATTAAGAAGCAATTCACGGTTGAAGACGCAAAAGACTGCGAAAACATCCGCCTTTGCCTGAAGTCCAATAGTGGCAATTGTTTCATCAAACCAAGCCATAATCCCGAAATTCTTAATGTTTTCAGCAATCAGACTGAAACATCCTATTCACATAATTTCAGAAAAGAAATAAAGGGCAAAACCTGTGAGGTTTTCTTAAATCTTGAGGAAGATCATTCCGAAGGGTTAAGTCAAACCATCTCAACACGCTTTTTTGGCGCTACCGAAAATGTAGGTACCGAGAATAAGCTTTGGAAAATGTATCTCACCAACCTGAAACCATACCTCCTTGAATTGAACTATGGTGTTGGTAATGCCACCGTGGATTTATCAGGATTAGCCGTAAAGAAACTCAAGATCAATACAGCCAGTGCCGATGTTAATGTAGGCTATTATTCGTCTCTGGAGAATCAGATCAACATGGACACTTTTTTTGTTAAAGTGGATATGGGATCGGTTAATGTGAAGAACATCAACCTGTCACGGACCCGTTGCGTAATGGCCGATGTGGGTTTTGGAAACATGACACTTGACTTCAGTGAAAAACCGCTTGTCAGTAATAAGGTAAAAGGCAGTGTCGGTGCCGGGAACCTTACAATCGTTCTTCCGAATACTGAGACACCCGTAGTGGTTAAAATCTATGATTCATGGCTCTGCAGTGTTAAGATGCCTGCCTCTCTTAAAAAGATCAGTGAAAATACGTTTGCCAATGCTTCGTATATAAAAGACTCCAGGAACGCCCTGACTTTTGATCTGGATGTATCCATGGGCAATATCATCTTTAAAGAAAGCGCTCAATAATCTGCGCTAATACTTCACTCGTTTCGTAATTCTTTGGGCCGTTTTAACACTAACTTGGTGTTAAAAATAAACCCTTGGAAGCTTTAACCGCCAGTAATGTATCCAAGCGTTACACCAACCATGTAGCGCTTGACCAGGTGACACTCACCATCCCTCAACAAACCATTTTTGGTTTACTTGGTCCGAACGGGGCCGGAAAAACAACCCTCATCCGCATCATCAATCAGATCATCAATGCCGATAGTGGTGACATCACCATTTTCGGAGAGCGTCTTCAGCAAAAACACATTGGAACAATCGGATATCTCCCGGAAGAGCGAGGCCTTTATAAAAAGTTAAAGGTTGGGGAACAACTCGTCTATCTGGCACAGCTAAAAGGTCTCAGCCGTCAGGCTGCGGTTGAAAAGAGTAAGGCCTGGATTAGAAAATTTGAGATAACCGATTGGTGGAATAAAAAAGTAGAAGATCTCAGCAAAGGCATGGCTCAAAAGGTACAATTCATCAGTACCGTAATGCACGAACCTAAACTCATTATTCTGGATGAACCCTTCTCTGGTTTTGATCCGGTTAATGCTCAACTGATAACTCAGGAAATTCTTGAACTGAAAGAGAAAGGATGTACCATCATCTTCTCAACACACCGTATGGAAACGGTAGAAGATCTTTGTGACCACATAGCACTGATCAACAAATCAAAAAAAGTACTGGAAGGCTCCAAGAAACAGGTAAAACAAAACTACCGCACAAACATGTTTACGGTGGAACACAAAGGAGACTTCACCATTTCACCTCAGAAATATGAGTTGATTGAGCAAAAGAAAATCGAGGATACATTTTTTAAATCACTAATCCGTGTGAAGACCGATGCAAGTCCCAATCAATTGATCAAAGACCTGGTGGAGATCACAGAAGTACACAGCTTTTCAGAAAAAATACCTACGATGGGTGAGATTTTTATTACGCTTGTGAAAGGAGGTTCCCATGAATAAAGTGTGGCTGATCGTACAGCGGGAATTTTTAAACCGCGTACAGAAGAAATCATTTTTAATAGCAACCATTCTTATTCCACTCATCTTTCCAGCCATCATCGGATTACTGGTGATAGTTGCGAAAGAGCAGGAGAAGAACAAACAGAAAGAAGTTATCTATTACATTGACGAATCCAATCTTTTCAAACCTGATTCATCGTACTATGTTTTTAAAAAATTTCCGGGTACCGTAAGCCAGGGCAAGGATGCTGCTAAAGTCGGTGACAGTTTTGGATTCCTTCACATTCCTGCCATTGATATCGCTAAACCTGAAGGGATAACCATTACATCCAAAGTACTGCTCAGTATCGATGACATCGGCCGGATCAATACTATGCTGGAAAACCAGTTCAGGGATTTGAAAATGCAGCGGCTGAATATCGATCAGAAACTCCTTGACGATCTAAAAGTCAGTGTGCGTGTTGATAACAAAAGTTTTGGAGATGACGGACAGGAGAAATCCAATAACACCGGGTTGCGTGCTGCTATTGGTGTGATTGCCGGTATTTTAATGTACATGTTCATTTTCATCTACGGTGCGCAAATCATGCAAGGCATCATTGAAGAAAAAACCAGTAAGGTGGTGGAAGTTATTGTTTCCTCGGTGAAACCGTTTCAGCTCATGCTGGGAAAAATAATCGGATTGGCCTCGGTCGGGTTGCTGCAGTTTTTGATCTGGATAATCCTAATGGGAACACTTACGTTTGGTGTTCTCGGGTACCTGGGGATTGACCCGCCTCAACAACAAGCCATGCAACAAATTTCTGCTGAGGCCGCTGCGCAACAGGCTGCCGCAGGTTCGGAACTCGCACAAAATCTAAATGAATTCATGGCATTACCCTGGGCTTATATTGGTGCGTGTTTTATTTTTTATTTTCTGGGAGGCTACCTGTTGTATGGCGCCTTGTTTGCAGCAGTTGGATCATCCGTTGATAGCCCCGCAGAAGCCCAGCAATTCATGTTCCCCATCACGATCCCGATGCTGATCTCTTACATGAGTCTTTTCATGTTTGTGTTAAAAGATCCGCATGGACCAATCAGTGTATGGCTTTCCATCATTCCGTTCACATCCCCTATTGCTATGATTGGCAGAATTGGATTTAACGTTCCCTTCTGGCAACTGGCTCTTTCTATGATTTTACTGGTTGGCGGATTTCTCCTGACCACCTGGGTGGCTGGAAGGATCTACCGCGTAGGTATTCTTATGCACGGCACAAAAGTCAATTACAAGGTGTTGGCCAAGTGGTTTATGATGAAGAATTAAAACGTAGTTCACCTGTATCCCTGAAGAAACCGGATGAAGAGCATCCGGTTTTTTTATTTACTTTTCATTCGGAATGGCAAAGTTATCCTCAGTCCCAGGTCTTGAATTCTACCAGAGCAATACTGCATTCAAATGGGTAGTACTCGGGGTTTCTGTATTGATCAGTGTTGGCTCAATCTACTACACCAAAATTCTGGTGGATCAGTTAAAGAAACGTGAACGGCAACAGGTGCAGCTTTACGCTAAAGCCATTGAGTACACCGCCAACGAAGAAGATCCTGTGGGTGACGTGAACTTCATTGCACAGGAGATACTATTTCAGAATAATTCAATACCGATCATCCAGGTTGACGATAAGAATGAAGTTTTATCCTTTCGCAATCTTGATCTGGATGAATCCTGGTCAGCCAAACGAAAAGAGGTATTTCTGAAAACAGAAATGGAGGTGATGAAAAAAACCTATGACCCCATAACGGTCACCCTTCGCGATCCGCATACGGCTGAGATTTTCGGAACACAATACATCTATTACAAGAACTCCTTTCTGCTCAAACAACTTATTGCATATCCTTACATTCAGCTGTCTGTAATTGCGCTATTTGCATTTATCTCTTACCTGGCTTTCAACTATTCAAAAGCTGCTGAACAAAACCGCGTTTGGGTAGGGCTGGCAAAAGAGACAGCGCATCAATTGGGAACACCCCTGTCATCCCTCATGGCATGGGTCGAAGTGATCCGGGAAGATCCGTATATGAAAGACAAGAGCCTGGTAGAAGAACTGGAAAAGGATATTCAAAAGCTCAGGATAGTAACTGAAAGATTTTCGAGTATTGGATCTGTCCCCAGCCTGAAAAAAGAAAATGTCATTTTTCTCATCAATAATGTTGTCAATTACCTGCGACCCCGAATCTCGGCCAAAATCAGACTGGAAGTATTTACCCTATCCGACAACATATTTGCCGATGTTCACGCACCCCTTTTTGAATGGGTAATTGAAAACCTGTGCAAAAATGCCGTGGATGCTATGGGCAATACAGGCACCATCGCCATCAAAATACTGCGTGGAAATGAGGGAAAGGTTTTCATTGATGTATCCGATACCGGAAAGGGTATACCCCGATCTAAAATTCAAATGGTATTCCGGCCCGGTTTTACCACCAAAAAAAGAGGCTGGGGACTCGGCCTAACACTGGCCAAACGAATTATTGAGACCTATCACGATGGCAAAATTTATGTGAAGTCATCCGAAGAAAATCAGGGTACCACTTTCCGCATTTCACTGAATGCAGTTTAGTAACAGCTGTTCCTTAAAAACTGCGAAATTTCACTTCACAAGGGCTTTTTAAAAGATTGGCAGAAGCTTCAATAATTCGTAATTCACCCTTTGTACTTCATGCCTAAAAGTCTACTTTTGCGGTCGAATTTCACAGACCTTAACATATAAACACATATATCAATGGCTAATATTGGAAAGATCACCCAGGTAATTGGTCCGGTGGTTGACGTTGCCTTCGATGGCGAAGGAGCTAAACTGCCCAACATCCTCGATTCTCTGGAAGTTGTTAAAAACGATGGTACTAAAGTAGTATTGGAGTGCCAGCAACACCTTGGAGAAGACCGCGTCCGCACCATTTCTATGGAAGGTACCGAAGGTCTGGTTCGTGGAATGAAAGTAACCGATATGGGAACTCCGATATCCATGCCTATTGGCGAAGATATCAAGGGCCGTCTTTTCAATGTGGTAGGTGAAGCTATTGATGGTATTAAACAGCCTAAAGGCGCTCAGCGTCTTCCAATTCACCGCTCAGCTCCTCTTTTCGAAGATCTTTCAACTTCTACGGAAGTTCTTTTTACCGGTATTAAAGTTATTGACCTGATTGAGCCTTACGCAAAAGGTGGTAAGATCGGATTATTCGGTGGTGCCGGTGTAGGTAAAACCGTATTGATCCAGGAATTGATCAACAACATCGCGAAAGCCTACTCTGGTTTGTCTGTATTCGCTGGTGTGGGTGAAAGAACGCGTGAAGGTAATGACCTTCTCCGCGAGATGATCGAAGCCGGTATCGTGAATTATGGTGAAGCTTTCACCAAATCACTTCATGCCGGTGGATGGGATCTGTCTCAGGTAAACGAAGGCGATCTGAAAGAATCAAAAGCAACCTTCGTGTTCGGTCAGATGAACGAACCTCCTGGAGCACGTGCTCGTGTGGCCCTGTCCGGTCTTACTGTAGCGGAATATTTCCGTGACGGTGATGGCAAAGGAAAAGGTCGTGACATTCTGTTCTTTATTGACAACATCTTCCGCTTTACACAGGCTGGTTCTGAAGTATCCGCTCTCTTGGGTCGTATGCCTTCTGCCGTAGGTTACCAACCTACGCTGGCAACTGAAATGGGTGCGATGCAAGAGCGTATCACTTCTACCAAAAATGGTTCAATCACATCTGTACAGGCCGTTTACGTTCCTGCCGATGACTTGACTGACCCTGCTCCTGCCACTACGTTCGCTCACTTGGATGCTACAACCGTATTGAGCCGTAAGATCTCTGAGCTTGGTATCTACCCTGCCGTGGATCCGTTGGATTCTACATCACGTATCCTTCGTCCGGAGATCGTAGGTGAAGAACACTATACCTGTGCGCAACGTGTGAAGAACATTCTTCAGCGTTACAAAGAATTACAGGATATCATCGCCATCCTCGGTATGGATGAATTGAGCGATGAAGATAAACTGGTTGTGACCCGTGCAAGACGCGTACAGCGCTTCCTGTCACAGCCATTCCACGTAGCCGAGGCCTTCACAGGTTTGAAAGGTGTTCTCGTGGATATCAAAGACACCATCAAAGGATTCAACGCCATCATGGACGGTCAGTATGACCATCTTCCCGAAATGGCTTTCAATCTGGTAGGTAGCATCGAACAAGCCGTTGAGAAAGGCGAGAAGATGCTGGCTGAAGCAAGAGGATAATCTTGTTTAAGGTTTAAAGTTTAAAGTCTAAGGTTAAACGCCCACAACTTTAAACTTTCAACCTGAAACTTTAAACTTAGAAATCATGCATCTCGAAATTCTGACTCCCGAGAAAAAGATATTTGAAGGCGATGTGACCATTGCTACATTCCCTGGTGCTGACGGCTCTTTTCAGGTGATGGATAATCATGCTCCTCTCATCAGCTTATTGAAAGAAGGTGTAGTGGAATACAAAGGAAAAGACGGCTCAAACAGTTTGAGCGTAACCGGTGGTGTTGTGGAGGTTCTTAAGAACAAAGTGATCTTACTGGCTGACGGATTAGCCTGATAAAAATTCTCGGACATAAAAAAAGCTCTGCCTCATGGTCAGAGCTTTTTTATTTGATTTGATATCGTTCGTTAAATTATTGTCTCATTAACCATCTCACCAGGAAGACCACGGCTATTACTATACCGATCACACCCAATACCCAGAACACACTGCTCACGCCTCCAAACAGGGTTAAGGTCAAACCTACTGCACCGAAGAGAATGGCCATTTTCAGATCATAATCAAGCTGCTCACTCGTAGTATTGGTCGAGTTAACGATCTTTCCTTCTTTCTTCGCTTTTGCATAGGCCTTCAGTTCTTTCTTTAAATCTTCTCTGAATTCCTTACGCTCAGCTTTGGACATTGCGTTGTATTTTTTTGCAAAATCTTTTCTAACCTCGTCTGCTGATGGTTTGTCCGCTTTTTCTTCAGCCAACACTACCGGAGATTCAGAAGCTGTTGCTACCACTGTTTCCTGGTCAAGTACCAATGGGCTCTGCGTTGTTGCCAGGTCATTGTGAACAGGTTTTTTCTTGCCACTGTTGTAATCATAATGATCAAAATGATAAACATACTTTGGGGAAGAGCAAGATGCCACTAACAAGACGAGGCCGATAAATGAACCGATTTTTTTCATATTATTTATTCTTTGGAGTACGTTTAGAAAATATTCTGCCAATAAAGCGTTTTTCAAATTCCCAGAAGAAAGCAAACTGACCAAACAGAAACCCATAGCCCAGTAGTATTACGTTGTAAAGGGGTAAAATAAAAATGTAATACAAAACCGATGCAAGAACCGTGTTGCCTTTTTCACCTGCGAGGAATTGCAGTATCGGCTTTTTGATAAACAAAACCGTAAAACCTGTACAGGCAAAAACAATCAATACCACGATTACCTGGGTTGCACTACCCAGCTTCCACCGGCTTCTCAGTCTTTCTATCCAACTGCCTTGAGACATTCTTTACAAAGTCAAAATTTGAGAAAAAAATTCCACAATCCAACGGTCGGAATTGGCGCTTCAAAGACTGCCATTTCCTTTTTTACGGGATGGATAAACGACAATCTTCTGGCGTGAAGACAAATACTTCCATCTCCCTGTGGCTCATCGTCACCATACTTTAAATCTCCTTTAATAACACAACCCATACTCGCCAATTGAACGCGGATCTGATGTGGCCTGCCCGTGATCGGAGTAACTTCAAGTAACCAATATCCGGAAGCTTGTCCAATTATCGTATACGAAAGCTCAGAACGAAGTGCTCCGGGAGTATCCTCGCGGTAGGCAGTTGTTTTATTTTTCTTTTCGTCCTTAGACAACCAGTGGATTAGTGTACCCTCATTTTGTGGTGGTTTTTTTTCAACAATAGCCCAATACACTTTTTTGGTTTCGCGTTCACGAAACAAAGCATTCATCCGTTCCAGTGATTTGGAAGTTCTGGCCAGTACAACTATACCACTAACGGGCCTGTCGAGCCGATGAACAACACCCAGAAATACAGCACCGGGTTTTTTATAACGGTCTTTTATATACGCTTTACAAAGATCAACCAATGGCGTATCACCTGTTTCATCCCCCTGAACAAGAACACCGCTGGATTTATTTACGACCAGCAGATGATTGTCCTCAAAAAGTACGGTGAACGATTTACCCATGCTTTATCCCAACTGGCTGAAAGATGGGATTTTTGTAAGACTTGTAAAAACGAAGTCACATAGAGGTTATTCCAGCAGCGTTCAGCCCAAGCCTACTATGTTAGAATTCAGATGTAAAATGAAATTCGATGTCGGGGAAGTTATCCTGCACCATCTGGAGCCACGCACGTGACTCTGCCATGAACACAATTTTATCGTCCTTATCCCGCGCAATATGTCGTTGCTTGGAGTCAATAAACTCAGCGAGCTTTTTGGGATCCTTGCTGCTTATCCAGCAGGCTTTATAAATGTTCTGCGACTGGAATTCACACGATGCACTGTATTCATTTTTCAACCGGAATTGAATAACCTCAAATTGCAGAGCACCCACCACGCCTACAACCTTCTTCTTACCGAGCTGATAAGTGAACAATTGAGCAACACCTTCTTCCATAAGCTGAAGCAATCCTTTTTCGAGCTGCTTTGTTTTCATGGCATCCAGGTTGAGCACTTCTTTGAAAATCTCCGGAGAGAAACTCGGAATACCGGTATACATCGTTTTTTCACCTTCGGTGAGCGTGTCCCCGATTTTTAGATTTCCGGTATCATAAATCCCAACGATATCGCCTGGCCAGGCTTCATCAACCGTTTCACGGTCTTGCGCCATAAACGCAGTGGCATTTGAAAACCGAACACTTTTTTCCTGACGAACATGGTAGTAGTTGCTGCCGCGTTCAAATTTTCCGGAGCATATACGAATGAAAGCAATGCGGTTACGGTGCTTCGGATCCATGTTGGCGTGAATCTTAAACACAAAACCTGAAAATTTGGACTCGCTGGGTGCAATGACCCTTGCTGTTGTAGCGCGTGGAATTGGTGTAGGGGCAATCCGGATGAATGTATCCAACAGCTCCTTTACACCGAAGTTATTAACTGCACTGCCAAAAAAGACGGGAGCTACCTTCCCGTCCAGGTAATCGTTAATGTCAAAGTCAGGATATACACCTTCAATTAATTCAACATCTGCACGAAGTTGCTTGGCATTATTCTCGCCAACATAATCATCCACGATAGCGTCATGAATATTATTGACTTCAATACCTTCTTCAACCGTTATTTTACTGGGCGTGAACAGGTGCAGACTTTTTTCATACAAGCTGTAAACACCCTTGAAGGTTTTTCCCATACTAATGGGCCAGCTTAACGGACGAACTTTAATACTGAGTTTCTCCTCAATTTCATCGAGCAGATCAAATGGATCCCGGCCTTCACGGTCCAGCTTATTAATGAAGCATATCACGGGTGTGTTACGCATACGGCAAACCTCCATCAGCTTCTCGGTCTGGATCTCCACGCCCTTCACACAGTCAATCACCATGATTACACTATCCACTGCCGTAAGCGTACGATACGTGTCTTCCGCAAAATCCTGGTGACCGGGAGTATCCAGCAGGTTGATCTTAACATCCTTGTAGTTGAATCCCATTACAGACGTAGCCACAGAGATACCGCGCTGCTTTTCAATCTCCATCCAGTCAGAACGAGCGTGGTCTTTGATCTTGCTTGACTTCACCGCTCCTGCCTTTTGAATAGCACCTCCGAAAAGAAGTAATTTTTCAGTCAGCGTTGTTTTACCGGCATCAGGGTGACTGATGATTCCGAAGGTTCTGCGTCTGGATATTTCCTGTTCTAAGCTCATCTCATTATTAGTCGTCAGCATTTGCAGCATTCGGCAATTACCAACAGATTTCCGCGCGCAAAGGTAAAAAAAGTACTCACCTTACAGCCCTTCCACCCTACGAAAAACCATAACTTGGACAACCAAAATAACGCTATGAACTATAGAAAATTCGGAAGAACAAACTGGAATGTAAGTGAAATTGGTTACGGTATGTGGGGACTGGCCGATTGGAGTGGCGCTGACAAGCAGGAAATCGACAAAGCGCTTGCTCTTTCCATTGAACTCGGCTGCAATTTTTTTGATACGGCCTGGGCATACGGTGATGGCAAAAGTGAACAGATCCTCAGTCAGGTGCTGAAAGCCCACGGATCAAAGAAGTTATATGTAGCAACAAAAATCCCGGCAAAGAATTTCACCTGGCCGTCTAAACCCTCGTTCACGCTCGAAGAATGTTTTCCCGCTTCCCACATTGTTGAATACACCGAAAAGAGTCTGAAGAATTTAAAAGTAGAATGTATTGACCTGCAGCAATTTCACGTATGGGAAGACGGCTGGGCCAATCACGATGAATGGAAAAAAGCGGTTGAGAAATTAAAGAAAGAAGGAAAGGTAAAACATTTTGGAGTAAGCGTTAATCGCTGGGAGCCAGACAATGTGCTCAACACACTCAAAACCGGATTCATTGATGCTGTTCAGGTGATCTACAACATTTTTGATCAGGCACCTGAAGACAACCTGTTTCCGCTCTGCCGCCAACTAAATATTGGTGTGATTGCGCGGGTACCTTTTGATGAGGGAACACTCACCGGAATGCTCACCAAAGACACGGTGTTCCCCAAAGACGATTGGCGCTCAACCTACTTCGTTCCGGAAAATCTCAATTCATCCGTTGAACATGCCGATGCTTTACGGCCGCTTATTCCTGCCGGCATGACCATGGCCGAAATGGCGCTCCGTTTTATTCTTTGCAATGATGATGTTCACACCATTATTCCCGGCATGCGTAAAGTCCGGAACGTTCAGGCTAACATTGCCACAAGTGACGGTAAAAAGCTGGAAGAAAGCCTTCGTTTGAAACTGAAAAATCATCGCTGGGATAGAACACCTACGGAGTGGTCGCAATAGATTCCGGATTTCAGGTTCCCGATTCCAAATTCCAAATTAAGGGCGCATTGTAGATTCTTCACTTCAGGTCCAATCTGAAACCTGAAATTTGGAATCTGGAATCATGTCATTGTGTCACATTTTAACCCCAAAAGCCCCTGTGGCATAACCCTTGAAGAAGGGGTTCTGAATCAATCTGACAACTAAAATATCAAGGATACTATGGGAAAAATAATTGGAATAGACTTAGGTACCACCAACTCGTGCGTAGCCGTAATGGAAGGCAGCGAACCTGTGGTGATTGCCAACAGCGAAGGTCGCAGAACCACGCCTTCGATTGTAGCCTTCCTGGACAATGGGAAAGGCGAGCGTAAGGTTGGTGACCCTGCAAAACGCCAGGCTATTACCAACCCTAAGAACACCGTATCATCGATCAAACGCTTCATGGGTAAGAAGTTCGATGATGTTAATGATGAAAAGAAAATGGTCTCTTACCAGGTAGAAGCGGGTAACAACAACACTATTCGTGTTCGTATCGGAGATCGTTTATATACACCGCAGGAGATCTCGGCTATGATCCTTCAGAAGATGAAGAGCACGGCTGAAGATTACCTGGGAACCACCGTATCCGAAGCGGTTATTACGGTTCCGGCATACTTTAACGATGCAGAACGTCAGGCTACGAAAGAAGCCGGGCAGATCGCAGGTCTCGATGTAAAACGTATTATCAACGAACCTACAGCCGCTGCGCTCGCATACGGTCTGGATAAGAAAAACCACGACATGAAGATCGCAGTGTACGACCTTGGTGGTGGTACATTCGATATCTCCGTACTTGAATTGGGTGATGGTGTATTTGAAGTAAAATCTACCAACGGTGATGTTCACCTGGGTGGTGATGACTTCGATATGCGCATCATGAACTGGCTTGCAGAAGAATTTCAAAAAGAAGAAGGCGTTGATCTGCGTAAAGATCCGATGGCCTTACAGCGTTTGAAAGAAGCTGCTGAAAAAGCGAAGATAGAATTATCAAGTTCTATGGAGACCGAGGTGAATTTACCGTACGTAACTTCAGTAGACGGTGTTCCTAAGCACCTGGTGAAGAAACTTTCACGCTCCAAGTTTGAACAGCTCGTAGATGACCTGGTACGCAGAACACTTGAACCTTGCCGTAAGGCCATTGAGGATGCTGGTGTATCCGTATCTCAAATTGATGAAGTGATCCTGGTGGGAGGTTCAACCCGTATCCCGCGCATTGTTGAAGAAGTAGAAAAATTCTTCGGCAAAAAACCTTCGAAGGGTGTTAATCCGGATGAGGTAGTGGCGGTAGGCGCAGCGATTCAAGGTGGTGTATTAACCGGTGAAGTGAAGGACGTGCTCCTGTTGGATGTTACTCCACTTTCATTGGGTATCGAAACACTCGGTGGTGTAATGACCAAACTGATCGAATCAAATACTACGATCCCTTCCAAAAAATCTGAAGTGTTCTCAACGGCTGCTGATAACCAGCCATCTGTTGAAATACATGTTCTTCAGGGAGAACGCCCGATGGCGAAAGACAATCGTACGATCGGACGCTTCCACCTGGATGGAATTCCTCCGGCACCAAGAGGTGTACCGCAGGTTGAAGTAACGTTCGACATTGACGCGAATGGTATCCTCCACGTATCTGCCAAGGATAAAGGAACAGGCAAAGAACAGAAGATCCGTATTGAGGCTTCTTCCGGATTAACCGAACAGGAAATCAACAAAATGAAGCAGGAAGCCCAGGCCAATGCGGATGCCGATAAGAAGGTAAAAGAGCGTGCTGAAAAGATCAACCAGGCTGACTCACTCATCTTCCAGACGGAAAAACAACTGAAGGATTATGGTGATAAGCTTTCAGATGGAAACAAGACTGCTATTAACGCAGCACTTGAAAAACTGAAACAAGCCCACAAGAATCAGGATGTAGTCGGCATTGAAAGCGCCATGGGTGAACTGAACAATGCGTGGCAGGCAGCTTCAACTGAAATGTATCAGTCTGGTCAGCCTACTGGTCAACCAACAGAGAACACAGCCTCCGGAAACGAAAATGCCAATACCAACGGCAACAATGTTTCTGATGTGGAGTATGAAGAGGTTAATGACAAGAAATAGTTTTTCTAAGTAATAGTTTAACTGGTTTAAAGCGAGCCCCTGTCAAAAGCAGGGGCTTTATTTTTTACAACAGGTCTTACTAACATACTTTAGTTTGTGGTTCAGCCCCGCAGAGCATACTAGAGAAAAGCCTCATGAGGTATGTACTTTATTTATGAGCTCCTTATATTTGCCCGCTTTAAATCGCATCACTATGCTTATAATGAAATTCGGAGGCACCTCAGTAGGTAAGCCTGAGCGCATGAAAAAAATTGGCGAACTTGTATTAGGCACTCCGGGTAAAAAGATTGTTGTTCTTTCTGCTTTGTCAGGCACAACCAACGCGCTCGTTGCTATTGGTGATAATCTGTTGGCCGGGCAACACGCCAAGGCTGAAGAAGAAATAAAAAATCTCGAAAAACATTATCAGATCTTTGTAAAGGATCTTTATACCAGTGAAGCATTTCAGGCAATTGGTCAGGAGATCGTAAGCCGTTTCTTTATTCTGATCCGTCTGCTGGCAGCCGGGCAGTTTGATAACAAGAGCTATCGCGAACTACTTGCTCAGGGTGAACTGATCTCTACGGAATTGTTCTATCAGCATTTGCAGGAACGTAAGATCAGTGCTCGTTTGCTTCCAGCGCTATACTTCATGTCAATTGATGAAAATGAAGAACCTGAACTGGAAAAAATTTCTGAGCGACTGAAGCCATTAATGGTTTCGATGAGTTCTATTGAGATCATCATTACACAAGGATACATCTGCCGTAACCACCGGAATGAAATTGACAACCTGAAACGAGGAGGCAGTGATTACACCGCTTCGCTGGTAGGTGCTGCTATCCGTGCAGAAGAAATACAGATTTGGACAGACATTGATGGCATGCACAACAACGATCCACGAATCGTAAAGAAAACTGTACCGATCTCTGAGCTGACATTCGATGAAGCTTCTGAGCTTGCCTATTTCGGTGCGAAAATATTACACCCTTCTACCATCGTTCCTGCCCAGAAGTATAATGTACCGGTGCGCCTTAAAAATACGATGGATGAGAAAGCCTTTGGAACGATTATCACCAGCAAAGGAACAGAAGGTTCATTCAAAGCAATTGCTGCAAAGGATGGAATCACCGCCATTAACATCAAGTCTTCGCGCATGCTGATGGCCTACGGTTTTTTACGCAGGGTGTTTGAAGTTTTCGAGAATCACAAAACCTCCATCGACATGGTGACCACTTCTGAAGTGGCCGTGTCACTTACCATTGATACCAACACACACCTGGCGTCTATCGAAAACGAATTAAAAAAATTCGGGACGATTGAAGTGGATAAAGATCAAACCATCATCTGTGTGGTGGGCAACAAGATCACCGAACAGAAAGGTGTGCTTAATAAAGTATTCGATTCACTGACAGAGATTCCGGTACGGATGGTATGCTGCGGTGGCAGCCCGAACAACGTTACCATCCTGGTTGACAAACAACACAAGGAAAAAGCACTGAATGCTTTAAACGAGGGACTGTTTGGATTAAAGTAATTCCATTTCAAACACTTCCATCAAAGGCCAGTCCGGAAACGGGCTGGCCTTGATTTTTCTTTGAAAACAGGGGCTAAAGGCATTTCATTCCCGGGCCTAATATGTCCGAAAAGTCCGCTTTTTAGGCCATTTAAGCGATAAATCCCAATTTTAACGCACGTAAACCGTGGCTGATGAAGGCCATTCACTACCTTTGTTGTTCGCGGCCATGACATTTGATCTGATTCTTACACTTTTTCTCGTCTTCCTGAACGGTTTTTTTGTGGCAGCGGAGTTCGCCATTGTAAAGGTTCGTTCCTCTCAAATCGCCATTCAGGCTGGTACAGCACGCAAAAAAGCGGCTCAGATTATTATTGATAATCTGGACGGTTTCCTCGCAGCTACCCAACTCGGGATCACCCTGGCCAGTCTTGGATTAGGCTGGGTTGGCGAAGATGTTTTTTCCAAGATCATCCTCAACCTGATGGCTGGCCTAGGAATCACCATGTCTGAATCCATGGCACATAACATTGCCCTGCCTGTTGCTTTCGCCACCTTAACCATACTTCACATTGTTTTTGGTGAGCTCGCTCCTAAAACACTGGCCATTCGTTATCCTACGTCCACCACGCTAACGGTATCCGTTCCGCTGCGCATATTCTATTTCATCTTCAAACCATTTATCTCATTGCTGAATGGATTTGCCAATCTGATCCTGCGATTAATGGGCATTAAACCGGTGAGTGAACTGGAAGACATTCACTCGGAAGAAGAATTGAAACTGATCATCGCGGAAAGTGAAGAAGGTGGTGCGATAGAAAGCAATGAACGCGAGCTTATTCAGAACGTATTTGACTTTGATGACCGCATTGTGAAACAGGTAATGGTTCCGCGAATAAAGATCTCAGGAATCAGCGCCAGTACATCACTTGAAGAAGCCGTTCAGATCTTGATGAAGGAAGGTTATTCACGCTACCCGGTATTTGAAAAAAGTCTGGATGAAATTAAAGGTATCGTTCACTCCAAAGACATTGTACAGCATTTCATCAATAAGACAGGTAAAACTTTATTGGAGATTGTTCACGCTCCTTATTTCGTAACGGAGAACAAGCCTATCGATCATCTGCTTCGCGACTTTCAGCGCAAAAAAGTACAGATGGCCGTTGTGATCAGTGAGTATGGTGGAACAATTGGCATTGTAACACTGGAAGATATTCTGGAAGAGCTGGTCGGAGAAATCCAGGACGAACACGATCACGAAGCGCTCATTGTAACCAAGACAGCCAACAATACATACCAGGTTATTGCTACCTCTCCGATCCACGATATCAACAAAGAACTTGATGATCCATTCCCGGAATCAGAGGAGTATGATACACTCGCGGGTCTTTTGTTGCTTCACAAACCATTTGATCTCCGTGAGGGGGAAGAATTCGTTCTGGAAGGATATACCATTCGTATCATCCGGATGAACAAATCATTGCCTGAGCTTGTGGAAATCAAGCTGATGCCGAAGCAACCCGCGGATTAACACAGCACACATTTTCCTTTTATACCTTTTCCCGAAAAGGAAAAATAGGCAACTTTCCTTTTCTGATATTTCTTAAATGGAGACTGCTGTCATCATCGTTTTTATTCTGGGCTACATAGCCATTGCCTTTGAGCATCCTATTCGCATAAACAAGACGGCCTCTGCCATATTAACCGGCATGCTTTGTTGGACATTATTCATGCTGGCCTCTCCGAATGACCATGGAGTAGTCGAGTTAAGCGATAAATTCGAGCGTTTTATTCATCACTGGAGAATAGAGGCAGGCGATTCTTCCCACCCCACTGATCACACGGTTTTGTATCGTGAATTCGTCATCAGTGAACTTGCCCATCACCTGTCCAAAATTTCCGAAATACTATTCTTCCTCATGGGAGCCATGACCATCGTTGAACTGATCGATGCACATCAGGGCTTTCAGATAATTACCAGCCGGATCAAAACAAAAAATCCAAAGACACTTATCTGGATAATTTGTTGGGTAACATTTTTTCTCTCGGCCATACTCGATAATCTTACCACAACGATTGTGATGGTGTCCGTTGTTCGGAAATTAATTCCAGACCGCCAGATGAAATTACTTTTTATCGGCATGATCATCATTGCCGCCAATGCCGGTGGTGCGTGGACTCCGATTGGTGATGTTACTACTACCATGCTCTGGATCGGAGGCCAGATCTCCAGTGCAGGAATTATGAAATCGCTTTTCATTCCCAGTGTGGTATGCATGCTGGTTCCACTCCTGGTTCTGCACGTAACTATGAAAGGGTCGATTGGAGAATCTGTACAAAATTCAGAAACACCTCAACCAACCGTTCCTACCGGGAATATCATACTTGTTTTGGGATTAGGTGTTTTAGTCATGGTCCCGTTATTCAAAACCATTACACACATGCCTCCCTATGCAGGTATTTTATTAGGACTGGGGATATTATGGGCTGTATCGGAGATCATGAACCCTGAGTTGGATGAAGCGGTAAAGAAGCAATATACTGTTGCCGGTGCACTCTCACGAATTGATGTGCCGAGCATTCTTTTTTTCCTGGGAATTCTGCTTGCCGTTGGTGCATTGGAGTCGATGCAGGTATTGCAGCAAACTGCATCATGGCTGGATGAAAATATGGGTGACCAACGTATCATCGTGACGCTGACAGGACTTCTGTCAGCCGTGGTCGACAATGTTCCGCTCGTAGCAGCCAGCATGGGTATGTACAGCAAAGACGTTTATCCGCAGGATCATATGATCTGGGAATACCTTGCGTATTGTGCAGGTACAGGAGGAAGCATTCTGATCATTGGTTCAGCTGCCGGTGTAGCTGCGATGGGCATTGAGAAAATTGACTTTCTCTGGTACGCTAAAAAAATCGGTATCCTCGCGCTGCTTGGCTATTTAGCAGGTGCGGCTGTGTACCTTCTCATGCTGCCGTTATTTCACTAATGTAGTCAATGCTGTTTCGAAGGAAGCCTGCGCTATTCCGGTCTTGGTTTTATTGATGGTATGGGTCTTCACCAACGCCTTGCGGATCGTTTCTGAAATATCCTGAAAGATGGATGCATCGTCCATTTTCACTTCATTTTCCATAAAGTAAGCAAACACACGCGCCATACCACAGTTGGCAATGAAATCGGGGATCACTGAAAATTTCTGATCGGCATATAAACCGGTGGGGCCGAAAAATATTTCCGGGTCAGCAAAGGGAACATTGGCTCCACACGAAAATACCTCCAGCTTGCTGGCCATCATCCGATCGACCTGCTCGCGTGTTATCAATCGTGATGCTGCGGCCGGAATAAAAATTTCAAAGTCGAGGTCCCAGATTTTTTTATTCACCGTTTCAAACGGAAGCAGATCCGGTGATACCAGTTTATTTCCATTGCGATCAACTACAAGCTGACGTACTTCTTCAAATGAAAAACCAGCCTGATTAATAACACCTCCTTCATGACTTACAATCCCTACAACATTAGCACCTAATTGAGCGAGGTAAAATCCAGCAGCTGCGCCAACATTTCCCCATCCCTGTACCACTACGCGCTTATTTTTCAATTCACCTCCCCAAAGGTTATAATAATGCTTAACGGCTTGCGCTACTCCATAACCGGTGCACATATCCGCTACGGTATATTTCTTTTTAAGTGACGGAGAGAATTGTTCATCTTCAATAACCTTGACTACGCCCTGGCGGAGCTGACCGATACGATTTACTTTTTGTGCTTCGGTAGGTTTATAGTGACCTGTAAAGACACCTTCCTGTGGATGCCAGATGCCAACATCTTCCGTGATCGGAATTACTTCATGAATCTCATCCACATTCAGATCGCCACCCGTGCCGTAATAATATTTAAGCAACGGCATAACTGCCGTATACCAGCGTTGCAATACACCTGACTTTCGGGGATCATTCGGATCAAAATTAATTCCGGACTTCGCCCCTCCAATAGGGGGACCTGATACCGTAAATTTCACCTCCATCGTTTTTGCCAAAGATTCTACTTCGCGTTTATCAAGACCTTTACGCATTCGGGTTCCTCCACCAGCAGCACCACCACGAAGGGAATTGATCACTACCCAACCTTCGGCTTCGGTTTCACTATCCTTCCATTCAAAAACAATTTCAGGCCGCTTGGTTTCAAACTTGTGTAATAGCTCTTTCATCACTGAATTTTCCATTCCTTCATTTACTTTCAAAAACCGATCATCACTCCGCTGCTGCTGTTCCGTTCTGCACCCGTAACGCTTTTCAGGCAATTCATTTCACCACGTGAACGCAGCACGCCCAGAAAAGCAAATACCACAGCTTCCTTGAATTTTATCACTTCATCCTCGGGAACGATCAACGAAACGTGATCACCACATAACTCCAGTAATCGTGACATGAAGAAAGCATTGAATGCTCCTCCTCCGGTACAAAGCACTTTACCTTTTTCTTTGCTGGACAATATGGCCCCGGCAATTTCAGCAGCTGATGATTCGGTGAAGGTTCTTAATCTGTCATTCAATGGAACTGAATCGTCATCCAGTAATGTCTTGATTTGCTTCTCAAAAATTTCCCTTCCCAGGGAGGGCCGTTTTTTTCTAAACTGTGAATACACAACAGCAAGTTTCTTCCATAAAGCCGTATTTATATTTCCGGCCTGTGCCATCGCACCACCTTTATCAAATTTTTTTCCGGCTTTACCGGCCAGGTAATTCAAACCCATGTTCATAAAACAGATGTCAAAAGCAATCCGTTTTTTATTGATGTCCATGGAGAGGTTGGCTATGCCTCCCAGGTTCAGACAAACTTCGTAATCGCTGAAAAGTATTTTATCCCCTGCAGGCACAAGCGGTGCGCCTTCTCCGCCCAGTAAAACATCAAGACTTCTGAAATCAGCTATAACCGGAATACCACTCGCAGTATGCAAGGCATTACCATTACCAAGCTGATAGGTAAACCCTTTATCTGGCTGATGGAAAATAGTGTGCCCGTGTGATGAAATGAAATCAGGCCGGAACTTGTGCTGATCTAAGAAATTACGACAAGCATCACCCAGCCATTTGCCGTAGTTAAAATCCAGCGCAACCAGATCTGATCCGGTAAGATTCTGAGCTCTGCTTAACCGACTAATCCAGGCTGCAGGATAGGGCATCGTAACAGCTTTATCAATACTATAAGACCATCCATTGGCACTCTTTCTGAAACGACAAAATGCCAGGTCTAATCCATCCAGTGAAGTGCCTGACATCAGGCCAAGAACTTTATAGTTGTTCTTTGAATCCATACTTTTGGTACTGGTTAAATACTGCTGCAAAGTAAAACGAGTTTACCGGGTAATCACCTTGCAAATGAATACAGATTATGAACGTAGTTATTGATTTTGGAAACTCTGCGGCCAAGGTAGGTATTTTTGACCAGCACACACTGGTTCAGAAAATGGTGTTCCAGGAGGAAACTGAATTAAAAAAATTCCTGCAAAACTTTTCTACCAGCCACTTCATCATAAGCTCGGTGAGCAAGGAAGCACAAACTATTTTAACCTGGACAAACGCCAAGATGAAATTTGTCCTTACGCATACCTTACCTGTTCCGGTAAATATTCAATATGCAACACCTCAAACATTAGGTGTTGACCGGTTGGCAGCGGTGTGTGGCGCCCGACATATTTTTCCAGATAAAAATTGTCTGGTTATTGATGCCGGAACCTGCATTACCTATGAATTCATTGATAAGCATGGGAATTATCATGGTGGTGCAATTTCTCCTGGATTAAAAATGCGGTTTGAGGCCATGCATACCTTTACAGCAAGACTTCCTCTGGTCAATGCTACAGATCATCCAAAATTCATTGGCAATAGCACCGAGAGCTGCATGCAAAGCGGGGTTATTTATGGCGTTATCGATGAAATGGATGGGGCAATAAGCCGTTATAGTGGGGAATTTGAGGACTTGCAGGTGATTTTATGCGGGGGCGACACACGTTTTTTTGAAAACAAACTTAAAGCGTCCATATTTGCGGTCCCTGAACTGGTTCTCAGCGGGTTAAACAGCATTTTGATCTATAATGTCAGTCGTTAGAAAGTCTTTTTTACTTTTTGTTGTTGTTATCGCATCGGCAAAAGTTTGGGGTCAGGCAGCACAATCGCCCATTTCAACCTATGGTATTGGTGAGCCCTATGGCAATGCCCTTATTCACAATCAGGGTATGGCCGGTGTTGGTGTAAGCCAGCCACAATACTGGTTCCTGAACAATCAGAATCCTGCATTGCTGGTGTATAATGGTCTTACCATTTTTGAAGCTGGCGTTCTGATCGAATCAAGATCTATAAAGAGTGATACCCTTACTGAAAAAAGTCAGGCAGGTAACATGAATTACCTGGCAACAGCCTTTCCAATCAAACGGAATAAATGGACAACATCCGTTGGACTGATGCCTTATACCAATGTTGACTTTGCTTTTCAGTCTGTGACGATCCTTGATGATGGAGAGAACACTAAATTTTATAAACGCGAAGAAGGACTAGGTGGACTTACGCAGTTGTATTGGTCAAACGGAGTACGGATCACACCCGATTTTACGGCAGGTGTTAAAGCAACCTACTTATTTGGATCTGTGGAGAATGTTTATTCCAGTCAGCTTGAAGGAACATCATTCATTACTTCAATCCTGGAAAAAACCACGGCTAAAGATTTCAACTTTAGTTTTGGCTTATCCTACAGTAAAGATTCTTTGGGGACTAAAAATTATCGCCTCAGCGTTGGAGCGGTTTATTCTCCCGAGTCGAGTATGACGTCAAGACGATCTGACCGGTTTTATACCACTACCTCCGCAGGAGATACACTTGCCTCAGAAGAACTCAACAACATTCCGGGTGAAATTTTTCTTCCGGGCTCATTCACATTTGGGGTTTCTTTCGGCAGAGGTCAGAAATGGTCAGTATCAACCGAGTATTTTTACCAGGACTGGGCAAATTTCACGAGTGTAAATCCCGATGATGTTCAGGGTATGGGAAAATCCTGGCGCGCAGCACTGGGAGGAGAACTCACACCTGATCCGTTTGGTGATAAGTATCTTAAACGCGTAACCTACCGTGCAGGCGTGAGTGTTGAGCAATATCCCTTTCTGGCAAACAACAACAACAAGGTGAAGGACCTGGGCGCCAGCATTGGTCTTTCATTACCTGCAGGCCGATCAAGTTTAGATCTTGCCTTTAAATGGGGAAAACGTGGCGACAAAGCCGAAACACTCCTTGAAGAAACCTATTTTAAAATCTATTTTGGCATAACCTTTAACGACCAGTGGTTTATCAAGCGTAAGTTTGATTAAATCGTTTCAACTGGTATGGTTTTCGTTCACTCGTGACAAGATTCTTTTTTCATGGCGAAATACCTTTTTGTTTTTCTGATTGCCCTTGTGTTTAGTTCCTGTGGAAAACAGGAACTAAAAGAACCCGTGGAGTACACCGGACCACAACGGGAAGTGGAGAACATTGAAATGTTTTACCTCGAAAACCAGCACGTCAAAGTAAAACTGTTTGCAGACCTGGTGTACGAATTCGCCAATGGCGATCGTGAGTTTCCGAAGGGTATATACCTGGAATTTTATCAGGAAGGAACAAACACCCTGGAATCCACATTAAAAGCCAACCATGCATTCTTCTCGAAAGAAAAAAATCAGTGGCGCGGGCAGGGTAAAGTTGAGGTAAAGAATGTGGCCAAGAAAGAACAACTGAATACAGAAGAGCTTTTCTGGACACCGGCTACCAAAAAGATCTTTACGGAAAAGTTTGTAACAATACGCCAACAGGAAGATGTAATCTACGGCACCGGACTTAATGCTAACCAGGATTTAACGGATTACATTATCACCAATCCCTATGGTGACCTTGAGGTGAGTGAATAATACTCACAGAATATTATTCAACTGCTCTTTTATCTTTTCGAGTTCTTCTTTCATCACCACCACGTGTTTCTGAATTTCAGCATCATTGGCTTTTGAACCAATCGTGTTGATCTCGCGTCCGATTTCCTGGGCAATGAATCCCAGTTTTTTTCCATTGGATTGCGGTTCGGAAAGAATTTTCAGAAAGTAATCCAGGTGTGATTTCAAACGGACCTTCTCTTCGTTAATATCCAGTTTCTCAACGTAAAAGATGATCTCCTGTTCCAGACGATTGGTATCAAAACCCTCATCACCAAAAAAAGAAGTAACATTTCCCCTTAACCGTTCACGGATGCGTTCCACACGTTTCGGATCAAGACCTTCTATTTTCACCAGGTTTTGGCGTATCAACTGGCAACAATCCTTGAGCATAGTTTCAAGCACACCTCCCTCAGTCTTTCTGAAATGATCACATTTCTGAATAGACTCCAGAAAATGTTTCTTCAGTGTATCCCAATCTTCATCACTGCTTTCATCCCGCAAGTTGCTTTGAATAACATCAGGTGAGTTTAGTGCAAGCTGAAAAAGCTCGTCATAAGGGGCTACAACTTTATCAGCGAGTTTTTTCAACTCCAGATAATAGCTTGTGAATAAAACCTCGTTGTATGATTGCTTCAGCGATTGATCGCCATGCCGCTGATATTCGATCGTGACTGAAACCTTGCCACGTTCCAGTTTTTCGCTGATGAGATTCCGGATTTCAATTTCCCGATCAGAAAACAGGCGCGGCAACCTCAGGTTCAGGTCCAGAAATTTTGAATTCAGGCTTTTGATTTCAACGTGAAGTTGAACCCGCCCATCATCATGTGTTGACGAGCCGAAGCCAGTCATGGATTTAATCATGGAGTATAAATTAAGGCATTATCACGCAATGCCGTGGCAAGATAAAAAAATTGCCGTGTATGACTAGAAATCAAATCCGAGTGTGACGAATAGCTGTGGTTCACCAACGACATAGTCTACCACCGGCCAGGCCAGATCAAATTTCATGTAGTAGCCCAGCATCATGGTGCGCATGCCAACACCATAGCTATAGATCCACGGGTTAAGGAAGTTCTTAACTTCTATTTCGTATGGACCTCGTTTGATAATATTATAACTGACGCTGCTTCCCGATGAAAAAGGAGGCTTGCCTGACCAGCTGGTACCAATATCATAAAATGCAATAAGCTGCATGTTTCGTAAAAAATTAGAAGATATCTGCCCATTGGTGAACGCCCTGATCAACGGCATTCTGAATTCAGCATTGAATAACAAAACATTGTTGCCGAAAAGGGTGCCATACTCGAAGCCACGAAGGCCTGTTACGTACTCCATAAATAAAATATCAACATTGGGATCAGCCACTCCGGGAGTGGCATCCACATCGATAGTCGCCAATGGATTTTGTTCACCTTCGCTGGTCACACCGCTATAACGCGTTTCGTTGAAAAGCCAGTTATCCATACCTCCCAGCATATATATTTTTGGTGATCGTCCAAAGAATGAACCTGCATATCCTCTTACAGCAAATACAATCTCACGATAGATCTGTTGATAATGTCGCACGTCTGCTGTTATCTGGCCGAAACTCTGGCCGCTGTTGCTAAGTCCCTGGGTATGCTGGAAACTTATTTTACCACGTGTTCCTTCGATCAGGTTTAAACCTGTTGAAACGGAATTATCATACACCAGCTCCGAACGAACACCCGCATAATAATCATTAACCGGTTTGCCTGTAGGAGGTGTTGATGGATAATTACTTTCACCCAGTGAAACCGTTCTGGCTACCTGTCCAAAAGGTTTGAGAGTAACCCGTAACCGGTCAGAAATAGGAAGTGCTGCACTTACTTCAGCGCGATTCAGCACATACTTATAATCCTGTGATGGAAGTTCGGGTCTATCGCTGGTTTCCCATCGCACCGCCTTCCGGTCATAGCGCATTCCAAAGTCTATCAGGTTTGGTAAGTATTGAAACTCACCATAAAAATCACCGCCACGCAGGTCAATAGGTATCATCAAACCGCCATTGAAGCGATAATTCTCCAGCATGTCATTCATCTGCGTTTCCACCAGAAGTCCTACACTTCGCAACGGATCAACCACCAACGAAGTAATGAGATTGTCATAACTGAATTTACTTTCGTAAGGGAATGGTCCGGTTACGCGACTCTTGTCGCGGGCTTTTTTATACCGGCTTAAAAATGATTCGCTGGGTTGATTTTGCTTTACCGCTTCATCTTCAAAAACATAATTATCTGTATTGATCGCATCCTGTTTTTTAGGTTCCATTTGAGTTTTGACTGTATCCGCCTTGAGTGTATCGGCTTTAATAGCATTTACCGAATCGGCCTTCACCTGCGGATCTGTAGTTTGTTGCGTTGAATCATTCTCTGTCTGTGCCTTCAGTCGGGAATTGAGCAGATCTTTCACGCTCATGTTTTTAGTCTCTTCCTGTTTTCTACGGTCACGTATTATACGCGCCTGCTGAAGTTCTTTTCTACGCGTGGCCGGAGTGAATATCTGCCGATCCAGATTAAAGTTGTTGTCCAGGAAAATATTGTGGCGTTCTTTATCATTCGTCACAACCACTAACTGGCGAGTTGAGAAATTAAGATCGTAGTCTTCAATGCTGGAAGAAAAATTCGTTACCTGAGAATAAATACCGTTGGCCCGGTTAAAGCGGAATAAATTGACAATTCCGCGTTGATCACTGAGATAGTAAAACATATTCTCATTATGAGCCAGAGGTGAAACGTCCTTACTTAACGTATTGGTTATTCGCTTCACTTTAAGGGAAGCACTGTCCAGATCAAAAATGAAGAGATTGTAATTATTGGTCAGCTTATCAAATGCGGGTGTTGACCTGGCTTTCAGTGTATCATTGGTACGGTTGGAGCTGAAAACAATCTGATTGGTATTGGGTATAAAGCTGGGATCTACATCATCAAAAATATCATTGGTAAGCCTGCGTACACGTTCTCTGCGGGAGCTGAGCAGAAACAGGTCGCTCTTTCCTTCAAAGTCTGCACTCAATATGATAAGCCTTCCATTGGCTGAGAAACTAAAACTGCGGATGTTGCTGAATCGCTCTAATGCACGTTGCTGTTTGGTTCGTGTGCTGAGATCATAAAGCCAGAAAATATACTGACCGTGTTTAACACCGATAACGCCTAATGTATTGGCGTCAGACCACGCAATGATTGGTTGCCGGTAATCTACACGTTGATTGATCACCTTACTACCTCCGGTGATGATGGTCTTTTCCTTTCCGGTGGTCAATGACTTTACCTTGATCACATAACTTCCCCGGTCATTCTCTGCATAGGCTATGTACCTTCCATCCGGACTTATCTTGATCGTGGTATAATCCGTTGTAGCATTGCTTCCTCTGGCAAAAAGCAAAGAATCCATAGGAGGTGTGTATGATTTGCTGATCACAGCTTCCATCTCACTGTAATACCGCTGCCACTCCATCATCATCTGTTTAAAGCTTATTCCCAGCGTGATCAGTATACTTTTTTCTTCGTTTCGGGTTACGCGGGTGTAGTTGAGAATATTGGCCATGCTGCTTTTGCCATACTTCTCGGTGATGAAATTCCAGATGGATTGCCCGACCAACGAAGCCTGTCGTCCGGTAAGCTTAGTAGCCCGTTTGGCTTTTTTGGTCCGCATCAGCTGGCGAATAAAATCATCCATTTCAGCAGTCCATCCTTTTGCTACGTAAAGAGAAGCTCCGTTGACAAACCATTCGGGAAGGTTCATCAGGATAGAGCTTTGAAAGATATCTTTCAGATTCCCACCGAACATCATCTCGTTTACCATCAGGTTCGAGATCTGGAACAACAGCTCTTCTTTGAACTCCTGTGCTGTTCCCATGTGTGCAACCTCCACAAAGGGTTTGATGAATTCCGTTTCACCGCCAACCTTATAAATATTCCGGTTCAGCCCCATGTTACTTTGGCGGAGGTCAGACAGAGAATTGTAAATGAAAACTTTTGTTTTGAAATAGGGTGGGTAATCGATCATATCGGTGATACGATCAAACTCTCCCTCCAGAAATTCAAGCGCTTCCTGGGCAACCCCTTTACGCGCATCATAATAGTACACATCAAAGTTTTCACCGCTCAGGTAGAGCCAGTCAAACTGCCGGTATTGAATTCTGTTTTTACCAAATACTTCACGGGCTTGCTGTGCTGAAGCCTGAAAAACAAAAAGTAAAAGAAAGGATAAGACTAAAAATCCACTCCGCAACATCATATTCATTTAGGGGAACTCCAATATAATGATTTATAACGTTCAATATCCACCGCTTTATCTAAGGCAATACCATTTTCAATTGAGTGGATCAAAACCTCAGAAAAATAGGGAGATAAACTCACTCCTTTGGTCCCCAATCCATTAAAAATCAATATTCTGTCACATTCCGGATGTCGTCCCAGCAAAGGCCTACGGTCGGGTGTTGTAGGTCTGAATCCCCATTCCTGACCCTTACTTTCAAAGGGTACTGCCAGCAGATTGTCCAGTTTAAGCTCCAGCTCTGCACGGGCTTCTGTTGTACAGCCTTCCATGGCATCCTGAAAATTATAGGTAGCACCGACACGCCATCCACCCCCGGTTTGACTTGCTGGTACCGCATAAACGCCCCGATTAAAAATTACATTTTCCGTGATACCTGCCTCCACAAAAATGGTTTCTCCTTTTAAGGGTCTGACGGGCAACCAATCAAACCATTTATTTCGCACGGAGCCTTCACAAAAGATGATATTTCCGGCCGTGTATTGGCCATAATGCACACCGGCTTCGCTTATTTTCAACTGATTCTGATCAAAGTGATTTTCGATGTAAATACCCTTTTCCAGGATCAGGTTGCGAATAGCATTAATGTAGATTTTGGTATCCAGATATCCACTTTGCCTGAGCAGCAGACCGCCAAAATCATCTTGTACGGAATGAAAAGCAGTCGATAAAAAAACTTTTTCAACATAAGGTTCAAACCGCGGATCAGCACTCTTTGCCATCCATTCATTCTGCTCTTCAACAGAAAGAAAAGGCCTGTAAAGCGGCATGGGAAAAAAGAATCGCGTCTTTGTTTCAGCCTCTGCTTCACAATAAAAAGTATGGAGGTAAGGGAACAACTGATCAGCCATCCATGTGCGAACCAGTTTTTTTCCGGTAATGGGATTAAACAAACCAGCGGCAATTCGCGAAGAGTTATTTTGTGCAGGCTGATCGAATACCAGTATTCGTTTCTTGCGCTTCAAAAGCTGAAAAGCCATGGCAGACCCCGCCAGGCCCTGGCCCACAACTATATAATCGATGGTTGCTCCGCTCATTTTCTGTCGGCAAAATTGAAAATAAATCATTGGGTGCCTGAACTATTCCAGACTATTTTTGGGTCATTTTTTACTATGCTCAGACTACAGCGATTTGAATTCAATCCTCTGCAGGAAAACACGTACGTACTTTTTGATTCTACACGGGAATGCGTGATCATCGATCCGGGTTGCTATGATCCTGAAGAGAAAGATGAACTCGCCCGGTTCATTAAAGAAAATAATCTTATCGTGAAAATGCTGTTAAATACGCACGGTCACGTTGATCATGTATTGGGAAATGCTTTTGTGAAGAACACCTATTCGGTAAAATTATATATCAGCAAAGAGGATGAGGCCACCCTTCGGGCTGTGAAAGTTTATGCACCCCATTATGGTTTTTTCCAATATGATGAAGCTGAACCGGATGAGTTCCTAATCGAAGGAGATGTTATAAAATTCGGACAGCAGCAATTGAAGGTTTTATTTGTTCCTGGTCATGCCCCTGGTCACATTGCATTTTATCATGAGGAACAAAAACTGATCGTGGCCGGAGATGTTTTGTTTTACAACAGTATAGGCCGAACGGATTTACCCGGAGGGAACTTCGATACATTGATCAAAAGCATTCACGAAAAACTTTTTACGTTGCCGAATGATGTAACGGTTTACCCGGGCCACGGCCCTGAAACAACTATCGGTTTCGAGAAGAAAACAAATCCGTTTTGTGGCTTGGGATAAAGCCTCACGGATTGAACTTAAATGGCTTACTTTTGTGGTTTATAAAATATGATCCGACAACTGCCCAATTTTCTAACCTGTTGTAACCTGATATGCGGTTGCTTTGGTATTGTCTTTCTTTTGGAAGACCGCGGTGTGCCAGCAGCTTATTTTGTATGGGCTGCCGGAATATTTGATTTCTTTGATGGGTTTGCCGCCCGTCTGCTTAAAGTAAATTCACCTATTGGCAAAGAACTGGATTCACTGGCTGATGTCATCAGCTTTGGCGTGTTGCCGGCCCTCGTGATGTATAAATTAATTGGTGATCATACCACCAGTGACGTTTTGCCGTACATCGGTTTCTCGATTGCTGCATTTGCCGCTTTACGCCTCGCTATTTTTAACATCGATGAAACACAATCCGACTCATTCCGGGGATTAAATACACCTGCAACTACTTTGTTCATCACAGCCCTGCCATTATTACCAGAATCCGTTGGAGCCTGGTTATTTCAGGATTGGCTTCTGGTTATTCTCACCCTGGCATTGTCTTTATTGATGGTTTCCCGCATTGAAATTTTTGCCCTTAAATTCAAAAATTTCACCTGGCAGGATAACAAAATACGGTTTACTTTCCTGGCTCTCTCGGTATTACTACTGGTGGTTTTTCAGGTAACGGCAATACCCCTGATTATACTTTTATATGTGGCCTTGTCGTTAATGGCAAAGGCGTTTTCAAACTGATCTTTTTTAATAACACATTGCTTTGCAACTGCGGGTCGTCATTCGAAATTTAATTCCGGGGCTGTTCATATTTATCAACATGAACAGCATGGCGCAGTCGTCTGTTTTAGCAACGGGTAACTGGTACAAAGTTGCTGTGAGTAAAGATGGCGTTTACAAAATCACTTTTGACCAGCTGAAAAAGATGGGGTTTGATCCCGCATCTATTGATCCCCGTAAAATAAAAATCTACGGCAATGAAGGCGGCATGCTTCCTCAAGCCAATGCAGATGCACGGCCAACGGATCTGGTTGAAAATGCTATTCTGGTAAAAGGAGAAGCGGATGGCATATTCAATTCAGGTGACTATATTCTCTGGTATGCAGAGGGCTCGGATCTATCTTACTTCGATCTGAAAAGTCAGTCCACTTATTATCAACGTAATTTATACTCCCGTGAAAATTTTTATTTCATCACGGTTGGAACCACACCGGGTAAGCGAATTCAGAATAAAGAAAACATACCAGGCAATTTCCCAATCGTTCAGCATTTTGATGATTACGTGTATCATGAAACCGATACGTACAACGAATTAAAATCAGGGCGTGAATGGTTTGGAGAACGCTTTGATCTCACCGCAGAGTATTCGTTCCGTTTTTCAATTCCCGGAATACTGGATAACACCCCGATTAAAATCGTGTCTGATGTAATGGCACAATCGCTTAGTCCGGCCTCCATGAATTTGTTATTCAACAATTCGTCTGTCGGGAGCCAGCAACTCAGCACCATAACCGATTCGCAATACGCCATAAAAGGTGTGCATCAACGGGACACACTCATCATTAATTCGTCTACTGCAGGCGCTCCTCCACGATCAGAACAACAACTTACGTATAGGTTCACAAAAGGTAGCAGCGGCAAGTCAACTGCATTTCTGGACTACTTTGTAATCAATGTTCAAAGAGCGCTTGCTGTGTATGATGATCAGACGATTTTCACCACGGCATCAAGCAACGAAAATCCAACCACAACCTATAAGCTTGGCAATACAGCAGGACAAACTTTGGTCTGGGATATTACTGATCCTTATCAACCGGAAAATCAGGAGTTTTCTGTTCAATCAGGTATGGCAACTTTTTCTGCTCCCAGTGATGTTCTCCGTAAATATGTTGCCTGCACCACGAGCCTTTCACCTGAATTGATTGGGACAATTGAAAATCAAAACCTGCACGCTCTCGCCACACCCGACCTGATCATTCTTTCTCATCCGGATTTCCTGTCTGAAGCCCATCGATTGGCGGCACACCGGCAATCACACAACAACTGGAATGTAGTCGTTACTACACCTGAGCAAGTGTACTACGAATTTTCATCTGGCCGGCAAGACATAAGTGCACTGCGTGATTTCACCAAGTACGTACATGATAAAAGTCCGGGCACACTAAAAGCGCTATTGATAATGGGCCGGGGATCATACGATTATCTGGACCGGGTTTCAAACAACACGAATTTTATTCCCCTATACGAATCCCGCAATTCCCTTGATCCGCTTCAAACCTATTCTTCGGATGATTACCAGGGATTTCTGGAGAACGATGAGGGGTTCTGGAAAGAAGGTACACTACCTCAAAATCATACGCTGGACATTGGTGTTGGCCGGTTACCCGTGAAAACCATTGAAGAAGCCAAAGCTGTTGTTGATAAGATCATTGCTTATGATACGAACAAAAAGAACTACGGTCGCTGGCGAAAAAATATTGTATTTGTAGCTGATGACGGAAGTAATTCAGATTCATTTTCCACCACACACCAATGGCAGGCCAACACCATGGCAGATGACATTGATGATACCTATCCCGGATTCGACACCCGTAAAGTTTTCCTGGGAACGTATCACAAGACAGTTAAGCCGAGTGGAGAAACAATCCCTGAAGTAAATAAAGTGATCACCGAAGATTTTAACCGGGCATTAGTGATCAACTATACCGGACATGGATCAGAAAGACTTTGGGCTGATGAGCGGGTGTTCACTGAAACAGATATTGAAGGTCTTGAGAATAAGCTTTATCCATTCCTGGTTACAGCAACATGCGAGTTTGGCCGCAACGATGATCCAGCACAGATCTCCAGTGCAGAGCAAACGGTTATCCATGAAGCCGGAGGATCAATCGGATTAGTAACTACAGCACGACCTGTTTATTCACATACAAACTTTGCACTGAACCAGGCTTTCTATGATGCGTTTTTTCAGAAAGAAGCCGGGAATAATTTAACAGTCGGTGAAATTTTCAGGCGAACAAAGAACAACAGCTTGAGCGGTGTAGGTAATCGTAATTTTTCTTTGCTGGCAGATCCTTCGCTGACCTTAGCGATGCCTACTCTAAACATAGTGCCTACTAAAATTGAGACATCCACTGGGTCAGATGTCTTGAAGTCACTTTCAACAGTTCACATAACAGGAGAGATCCAGGATGAATCCGGAGATTTACAATCTGATTTCACCGGTATACTCGAAGCAACGCTGTTTGATAAACGAACGGATTTTGTAACAATTGGAAAAAATGATCCTGCTTTTTCTTTCACACAATGGCACAACGTGTTGTTCCGCGGAAAGGCTACCGTACAAAATGGTGTATTTGAATTTGAGTTTCAAATGCCCAAAAATATTGCCTATGAAACCGGTTCGGGCAAGTTAAGCTTGTATGCTTCTGATGTAACCCGGCAAATTGATGCTGCCGGATCAACTATGGATTTCAGTATTGGCGGAAGCGAAACTAACCCGCCTTCCGATAACACTCCTCCCCTCATTACATTATTTATGGGAGATACTACTTTTGTTAACGGTGGAATTATAAGCTCTTCATCAACCCTTATTGCCCGCTTACAGGATGACAGCGGTATCAATATTTCTAATTACGGAATAGGAAATAATCTTATTGCCATTTTAGATGATGACGCGGCCATGTATGTTCTGAACGATTATTACGAATCTGATATGGACGATGCAACATCTGGCTGGGTGCATTTCCCGATCTCAAACCTCAGTCCAGGGGTACATACATTAACCATTAAAGCCTGGGATATCTACAATAATCCAGCTCAGGCCACCATAGAATTCAGGGTCACTGATGGTGAAACGCTGGTTATTGAGACATTCTCAAATTATCCGAATCCCTTCCAAAATGAAACTATGCTTTATTTTACCCACAATCGCTCAGGAGATGACCTGGAAGGGGAACTATTAATTTATAATTCTCTTGGTGCTACTATGGCGAGTTTCCCTTTTACCATAAATTCAAGCCCGTATCAGGTGAATCTATTGGAATTAAACGATGTAAACGGTCTGGGCAAAAAACTTACAGGTGGAATATACTTCGCGCGATTGCTGGTTCGTTCCTTAACCGATGGTTCTAAAAATGAGCGGGTTACAAAGCTTATTGCTGTTAATTAATTATCTTTACACCCTTAGAAAAAAATTGATGAAGTTCAGGGCAGTTCTCCTAACGGCACTTGTTGCCGGCACTGTTGGTCAGGTTTCCGCTCAGACAGTAATAACAGATCCAGATGATTTGCTGGGGAAGGATAATGCAATCACCACTGCTGTACCCTTTCTGGCAATTACACCTGATGCCCGAAGCGCAGCCATGGGTGATGCCGGTGTAGCAACAGCACCTGATGCAAACTCCGCCTATTGGAATGCCGCAAAACTCGTATTCATTGACAAGTCGCGCGGAGGCTCCGTTTCCTATACACCCTGGTTAGGAAAAATTGTTAATGATATGTGGGTTGGGTACCTGTCTGGTTTCATGAAATTATCTCAGGAACAAGCGATCGGGATGTCACTAAAATATTTTGACCTGGGAGATATCAGTTTTCGTGATGTTAACAATGTATCGCTGGGAGATTTTAATCCCCGCGAATTCGCTATTGACGCAACCTACTCGCGTATGCTTTCTGAAAGCCTGAGTCTGGGAGGTTCTTTACGATACATTCATTCCAACCTAACAGGAGCTTTTGCAGGAATTGACGCTAAACCTGGCAATAGTGTAGCCGTGGATTTTGGTATTTATTACACTAAACCTATCGAGTCAAGTGCTAAAGGTTCAACCATTTCATTTGGCGGAAGCATCTCCAATATCGGAGCAAAACTATCCTATACCGATGGTGAGAACCGTGATTTTATCCCGACAACACTTCGCTTTGGATCTGCCTTCACTACAAACCTGGATCCGTACAACACCATCACCTTTACACTTGATTTCAGCAAGCTGATGGTACCTACACCTCCTATCCGTGATACCAACGGTGATATTATTGCCGGAAAAGATGATGATCGTCCCTTGTTAAGCGGAATGTTCGGATCATTCTCCGATGCACCGAATGGATTTGAAGAAGAGATTGACGAAGTCATGACCTCAATCGGCATTGAATACTGGTACAACAAAGTATTTGCCGGCAGGTTGGGATATTTCAATGAAGCCGCTACAAAAGGTAATCGCAAATACCTGACTGTGGGGGTAGGATTCCGTAAGGATCGTTTTGGGTTTGATGTTGCTTACATTGTTCCAACCAATAAACGTGAACACCCGCTGGCGGAAACATTAAGATTCACCTTGTTGTTCCAGATCGATCAAACCACGCTTGAACGGGAGGAATCGGTTACCGATTAATATTCATGCTTGACCGCACGCAGGCACCCGCTTTTACACGGAGTCTCTCATTTGAATTACTCACCCCACAAGAAGTTATTCTCTCCAATGGATTGGTTGTGAATTTTATTTCCGGGGGAGATCAGCATGTTATTCGTATCGAACTGATTTTGAAAGCTGGCCGCTGGTGGGAACAAGCCTGGGGTGCTGCCTACTTCTCTGCGCAACTTCTTCAGAAAGGCACTGCGTCTAAAAGCAGTTTCGACATCGCGAAAATCTTTGATCAGCTTGGGGCTCATCTGGAGATCAACCCGGGGCTGGATGTAATTACGGTTTCGCTTTATTCTCTCACAAAAAATCTCGACCGTGCACTCGGTCTTTTACTGGAACTGTTAACACAGTCTGCCTTTCCTCAAAAGGAACTTGATCAATTGAAATCTATCTACCTGCAAAACCTGAAGGTGAATAGTGAAAAGACAAGTTTCCTGGCCTCAAAATTATTCCGTAAAAAACTGTTCGGAGAACATCATCCATACGGTAAAGAACTTGAACCTGCAGAGGTTGAGTCATTGACACGGGAGCAGTGCGTTGAACATTTTAATACCTATGCAAAAGATGCGGCCGTAATTGTTTCCGGCAATATCACCGAAGAGAACAAGGCCCGGATCGTAGAAGTCTTCCGCGCAATCCCGCTAAAACGAATCGAACAAAAACAAATAGCCGCAGCATCGGTTTCAGGCGCCCGGTTAATGGAAGAAAAAGAAGGCAGCATTCAGTCTTCTATACGGATGGGAAAAAAGATCCTGGGAAGAAAAGACTCGGACTATGCCGCTGTTATTTTTCTTACACATGTTCTTGGCGGATACTTTGGCTCACGCCTGATGAAAAATATCCGAGAAGAAAAAGGACTTACCTATGGTATTCACGCTTCGCTGCACACATTGTTGAATGACAACTACCTGGTAATCGGAGCAGATGTCAATAAAGAAAATACGGAGCTTACGTTCGCAGAAATCAAAAAGGAACTGACACGCTTGTACTCTGAATTGATCTCTGGTGATGAACTGGAAACAGCGCGTAATCATTTTATCGGAAGTCTGCAGAGTGAGGTCACCACATCATTCGCGCATGCAGAAAAATTCAGAACGCGTTTTTTGTTTGACCTTCCGACCAATTTTTATCAGCAACTGATCCTGCAGATCGACAGTCTGACCGCTGAAGAATTAAAGCGAACAGCTGGGAAATATTTTCGGGATGACAGTTTCCTTGAGGTTGCCGTGGGTTGATCAGACCAGCTCAGGGATTTCAAATTGCACCGTTGTACCTTTGCCCACTTCTGACTGAATGGAAATGTGTCCGTTCAATTTATCAATAGCTTCTTTTACGATATATAATCCAAGGCCTGAGCCTGCACCATCATCCGTAGCCCGATAGAACATTTTATAGACATTAGGCAGATGTTCTTTTTCAATGCCTTTACCATTGTCCTGAATGGCCAGCTTAGCCTGGTGACCGGTTATATCAACATCTACCTTGATGACCGGATCCTTCCCGTTCCGGTAGCGGATAGCATTTGAAATGATATTATTCAATATCACTTTTAACCGCCAGCGATCAGAATAAAACGGTTTATCCTGATGAATGGTAATGACCTTTTCAACGGACTTACCTGTACTGGTAGCAAACTTCAGCTGATTGAATGTTTCATCGATCAGGGGTTCAAAAAATATCTCTTCACGTTTTACCTCTAATCGAGAGTTACGCGACTGGTCCAGAATCTCGCGGATGAAGTGATCTTGTTGCAAAGCACTTTTGTTGATCATCTCGAGATACATATCCTTCATGGCATTATCTGAGTCCTTGCGGGCCAGATTGATTAACCCTAATACCGAAGCGATAGGGGCCCGCAGATCATGTGATACACTGTATACAAAATTATCAAGTTCTGTATTACGTTTACTTAATTCCTGGTTTGTGCGTTGCAGTTTACCCTCAGCTGTTTTACGGGTATTAATTTCTTCATTCAATGCTTTGGTACGTTCGAGCACCATGGCTTCGAGGTTCTCATTAAACTCTACCAGCTGACGCTGCACGATCAAACGCTCTTTCACAGTGGCAGACAGAATAATAGTAGATATACTGATAACCCCAATGAAGATCTGTAGTAACCACATGGAATTATACGCCTCAGTCAGCACAAACGGACCATCCCCCTGAACCGTGAAATAAATGGCGATGAGTGATGTGGCCAGAACACCCGCGATGGCTACAATCAGTTCAAACCGGAATGCGAGCCATAAGAGAAAAGGCAATACCAGAAAAGGAAGGGCTCGTTCTAATGTTACCGATAAATAGTCGACCTGAAGCAACAGGTAAATACTCAGTACGCTGAGAAAGAAGATCCCGACTTCAATCGACTTTTTGGTCGACAGTCTAACATCAATGCGTCTTACGAGGGCAAGTATAAACGGAGTGAACAACAGAATACCCACTACATTCCCGATCCACCAGGAGAACAATGTACGAATGATGTCTGCCTGTAAAATAACGTCATTAAAGTAAAGGCTTGACGTACCTACACCTGCTCCGATAAGGCACATAAATAAGGCTACAAACAAAAACCGGAATGCATGCCGTGCCTGACGGAATGGAAAGGTGTCATTTATCCATGACTTGACCAGATAATTACCAACCACGGATTCGATTGTATTGCCAATAGCAATGAAACTGCTGATCGTGATTATAGCCTGCGTGCCCAATGCTGGATTATTCCAGTAAGCCATAATATTAGCCACCAAAGCCCCGATGGTAATACCCGGCCATACGGAACGACCCATTAGAATAGTTAAAGCAAAGGCTACCCCTGATGGCGGCCAGGCTGGCAGCGCTGTTGTATTCTCAAACGCTAAAAAATAGCCGAGCCTGGCCGACAGGTAATACATCAATGCCACGCCAATGATCTTGAGGTCAAGGTTATATTTAAGTGGCAGTTTAAGGTTCACAAATAATTAACTCATTATCAGGTAAATATAATTCCAATTTTGACTTTAGATGCCCGAAGCGGCCGGAGCTACCCGATTTAGCAGACAGGTGAACGGATTACAGGGTTGAATTGCAGAACTAAAGCCGGTCCGAAGGTGTCTACCGGGTCCGTTACTGGTAATTTCAGGGGTGAGTGTATTTGTTCATGAATATTTATCTTCACGACACATTTGCACCCCTATGGATTTGACAATTTTTTTCACCCCGGTTGAGGAGTCACTTTATTCAAACATCTCATCAGCGTCAAGTTTTTACAGAAATATCAGTGTTTTCGGGGAGCGAATGCCTGAATACCGCAGCGCTCATATTGCTATTTTTGGAATTGACGAAGGCCGTGGCTCTTTGAACAATACGACCACTACCTCAGCAGCCGATGAGATCAGAAAAAAACTTTACAACCTGAAAAAGGGAACCGGTGCTTATCGCATTCTGGATCTGGGGAATCTCAAGCGCGGACATGATCTGGATGAAACCTATGTGCGCATCAGTGAAGTATGCCGGATATTGTTGGAAAGTAATGTTCTTCCTGTCATACTGGGCGGCTCACACGACCTGGATTATGGGCAATACAGCGCCTATGAAACCATGGACAAACTGGTAAGCCTGTGCAACGTTGATGCCTACCTCGATCTTGAAGATCGGCACGAACACGGACCAAGCCGTCAGCATATTCATAAGATTCTTCTCCATGAACCCAATTACCTTTTCAGTTACACACACCTCGCTTATCAAAGCTATCTGATTGATCCATTGTCCGTATCCATTTTAGAGAAGTTATACTTTGAAGCCTTCCGCATCGGACAAATGCGAACCAACCTGCAGGAAATGGAACCAACCATTCGCAATGCTGATTTGCTTTCATTTGATATCACCGCCATACGTTCTTCTGATGCCCCTGGCAATGCCAATGCTCAACCGTTTGGATTAACCGGTGAAGAAGCCTGCCAGGTTTGCTGGTATGCTGGCCTGAATGAAAAACTAAGCTCCATTGGATTCTATGAATACAACCCAACGTTTGATGATACCCATAAAAAGACTGCTGCGATTATCGCTACGATGATCTGGTATTTTATTGAGGGGTATTATCACCGTAAGAATGAGCAGAATTTCAGAAGCAACGACTTTATGAAATACTCAGTATCTATGCCGGTGGATCCTGAAATAATAACCTTCTATAAAAGTAAGATCAGTGAGAAATGGTGGATGGAAGTACCTTATCCTAATGGACGGGAACGTTATTCTCGAAACAGCATTGTGCCGTGTAGCTATGCCGACTATCAAACGGCCATTAAAGGGGAAGTACCGGAACGGTTCATCAGCACAGTGGCGAAATTAATTTAAGGTATTCCCTATGGACTTAATGCGTGGAATGTAATTCATGAAACTAGCGGATATTCTGATTCTGTCGCTGGCAGTTGTCTTTCTTATCATCGGCATTCATCAAACGATGGTGCTGGGTTTTGAACAGGCCTACTGGGCACTTATGCTTACCCTCATTCTTTTTTTTATGCTGACACTGCGCAGGAATAAGAAAAAACAAAATGAGTGAATTCAGCATTGCTTCTGGTATTGTTCTTTCGCTGATCTCCGCTGGATTCTTTTCCGGTATGGAGTATGCCTTCGCCAGGCATGAGCTGAATAAAGCTTCAATGCCTCAGCCGGATTCCTTCACTGAAAAAATACTGAAATACTTCCGTAAAAAACCATTCTGGATTGCCGGCACAATTCGCATCGGGAAAATACTTACGATGGCGGCTGCACTTTATTTTATCGGGGTGTTGCTGATTAAAGCATGGCTGCTTTTCGCACCCGGGTTTGGAGGGAAGATCTTCTTCGTGATAATCCTGATACTTATCATTGCTATAGCTCTGCTCATACTTGATGTTCAGGTGAAATTCGTGGTTCAACGGAGTACAAGTCAGCTGATTCATTCGTTTATTATTCCATTCGGTATTTGTTTCATATTCCTCTTTCCGCTGGTATGGGTCTACATCACACTTACGCGATGGACAGCGCGCACACTCAAATTGGATCAGGGCGACTATGTATCCTTACTTTTTTCGCCTGAAGTAAACACCTACTCAAAAAACAAAAGTCAGTCAGCTTCAGAAGCGGATATTGAACTTGACAAGAAGATCTTTCAGAATGCACTTCAGTTCAAGCATGTAAAGGTCCGTGATTGTATGATCCCACGCACAGAGATCGCAGCCATAGCGAGTACGGCCGGAATTGAAAAGCTGCGTGAAGCTTTTGTAGAGAGCGGGCACTCCAAAATTGTTGTCTTCGGGAAGAACATTGATGATATTATCGGATACTGTCATTCTGCGGCTCTGTTCAAAAGACCTTCACGAATTGAAGATATTCTGACCCCCATCATATCCGTCCCGGAAAACACCCTGGCCAACGACCTGATGGTTCGGTTTATCAGTGAACAAAAAAGTCTGGCGGTAGTCATTGATGAGTTTGGTGGCACCTCAGGTATGGTGAGCATGGAAGATGTGATCGAAGAGATCTTTGGAGAGATTGAAGACGAGCATGATGAGGATGACCTGGTGGAACAAAAACTGAATGAATCAACCTATCTGTTCAGCGCGCGCCTTGAAATAGATTACCTCAACGAGACCTATAAACTGAACCTTCCCGCTGGCGATTATGATACGCTGGGCGGATTGATCCTATCCTTTACAGAAGACTTCCCTGAAGTTGGCAAAACCATCTTAAGTCCGCCTTTCACCTTTACCGTGCAATCGACTGTGGAAAGCAGGATAGATACCGTAAAAATCGTTATTCAGGAGCCCGTTCAGGAGGTTTGAAACCCCTTAAAATCAGCATTTTGCGGGGGCAGACCTATTTTTCCCTTTTTTATGGAGTATATTTTTCTAATAGCAGGAAGAGGTTAAATTTGCGGCTCTTTAAAATTTAGTATACATGGCATTTATAGGAACTTTGCGCAATAAGGCGGGCACTTGGGTAGTGGTCTTTGTGTTTGTTGCGATTTTGGCATTCATTCTTGGCGACATCTTCAGTGGTCAATCCAACATCATGAACTGGGGCCGCAATACGGTCGGTGAGATAGCCGGTAAGGAAATTTCATATGAAGAATTTCAATCCGTAATCCGCGAGCGTGAGGCCAGTTATTATTTACAAACCGGCCGCGAAGCAGGTGAACGCGAAATGCAGGGTATCCGTCAGCAGGCATGGGATCTGCTGATCGCACGGCATGCCATCCAGCCTGAATTTGCCAAAGTAGGCGTTGAAGTTACCGAGGATGAACTCGTAGACATGATCTCCGGAGCAAATGTTGATCCTTCCATTAAACAGGCATTCACTGATCCTCAAACTGGCGTATTTGACAGAGCTCGTCTGGGTGAATACATCGCTAACCTGAAGCAATCACCCGTACAATCTGAGCAACGTGTTCGCTGGGAGCTTTTCCAGAAAGACCTTAAGCCCAGCCGCGAGCGTATCAAGTATGAGAACCTGCTTATTAAATCAATCTATGTAACGAAAGCTGAGGCTGAGCGCGAATATCACCTACAGACAGACGTTGCTGAAGTGAAGTATGTATACGTTCCATTCCACGCCATCACAGACAGCGCTGTCCAGGTAACCGATTCAGACCTGGAAGCTTATTACAATAAGAACAAAGAAAAATTCAAGACCGAAGCAAGCCGCGATGTAAAATATGTAACCTTCCCGGTTATTGCATCGGCTGAAGATACTGCTGCGGTTTTTGAAGACCTGCAGAAGGCCGTTGCTGAATTCAGGAATGCTGATCAGGATTCCGTTTATGCTTCCAATAATACCGATGGCCGTGAACCTTACGCCAACTATTCACTGGCTACTCTGCCATCCTTTGTAAATGCTGATAGTCTTTCGGTAGGAAAAGTAATCGGTCCTTTCCTGGACGGAGAATCCTATAAAGTCGTTAAGGTGTCTAAGATCTTTAATGATACCGTTGGTTCTGCAAGAGCAAAGCACATTCTTATCAAGCCAGCAGATAACAGCGATCTGGCTAAGGCAGATGCCAAAGAGAAAGCCAGAAACATTCTGAAAGAAATCAAAGGTGGTGCTGACTTTGGCGCTAAAGCGCTGGAGCACGGAACAGATGGAACAAAAACCAATGGTGGAGACCTCGGCTGGTTCAAAACCGGTGACATGGTAAAGCCTTTCAATGATGCCGTGTTCAACGCTACACGAACAGGCCTGTTGAATGATGTAGTGGAAACTGATTTCGGTTATCACATCATTTCGGTGACAAACACAAAAACTACAAAGGCATTCACCCTGGCTGTGGTTGAACGCTCTATTGGTGCAAGTGACGCAACCATTAATGAAGCTTTCCGCAAAGCGGAGAACTTTGCATCTGATCTTACAGGCATTGAATCATTCGAAGCCAAGGCCAGAGAGGTGGGTGTGCCTGTACTGGAAGCTAAAAACGTTGACGCTGCTGACAGAAGAATTAATACCCTTACGGATGCACGTCAGATTGTAATCTGGTTATTCCGCGATGCTTCTGTAGGAAAAATCTCACAGGTGTATGAACTCGAAGGTCAGAATGTAGTAGCCATAATGACAGGTGAAATTGATAAAGGATACAAGCCTCTTAACCTTGTTAAAGATGAGATCACACCTATCGTAAGAAATGAAGTAAAAGGTAAGGTAATTGTTGAAAAGCTTAATGGCTTGAAGGGTTCCCTGGAAGAAATCGTAGCGGGGTTTGGCAATGATGCCAATGTGTATTCCAGCAGCGATCTCAAACTTGCCAGCAACTCATTACCTACAGCAGGTTTTGATCCTCTGGCCGTTGGAGCAGCTTTCAGCCTTGAAAATGGCAAGCGTTCCGCTCCGGTTGTTGGTGAAAATGGAGTGCTGATATTTGAACTTCAAAATAAAACAACTGCACCGGCACTTGGCGATTACGCTACGTATCGCTCACAACTGGAACAGACCAATCAGAACCGCAGTGGTTTCAGTATTGGTGAAGCCATTAAGGAAAACTCTGACATAGAAGATTTGCGTTACAAATTCTTTTAGTATAAAAAAAGCTTAACGACAACGCCCCGGCCGATGTGCCGGGGCGTTGTCATTTCAACATGGACCAACAATGGATCAACGGCTTTCGTGAAAAACTTGACCAGCATTATTCCTGGCCCTCCATTTACATTTTTAAATTCATTGTACCTGCCGGAAAAGAACAGGAAGTAAAACAACTTTTCCCCATGCATACCACTACCGAGAAACAATCAGGAAAAGGTAACTACACAAGCATCACCATCCAGATGATGATGCCATCCAGCAATGCAGTTATCGAGATCTATGAAAGAGCTTCGAAGATAGAAGGCATTGTAGCCCTGTAGAAACTTCTACGCACTCCACAAGCTGGTAAGCGACATAATCAAAATGTATCGTTACCTCATAACTTTAGACTTCCTCCGTAAAAAGTCGTAAAATCGTATCCGGATTACTAAAACCCTCAGCACTATGGAATGGGTACATGAAAAGAATCGTCTGAAAAAAACGTTTACGTTTAAAGATTTTACCGAAGCATTTGGATTCATGACAAAGGTGGCACTCGTTGCTGAAAAAATGAACCACCATCCTACCTGGACAAACACCTGGAATACGGTAAGCTTCGAGCTCTCAACCCATGATGCCGGTGACACCGTTACAGACAAAGATCATAACCTCGCTAAAGCAATTGACAAGCTGGCTTCCTGATATCTATGCCTGAGGTTTCTATTACTTCTCTTTATATCGTCCCCACACCCATCGGCAACCTGGCTGATATCACATTGCGTGCGCTTGAAATCCTTAAAACGGTAAACGTAATACTGGCAGAAGATACACGCACATCAGGATTTCTACTGAAACATTATTCTATTTCAAAACCCCTGCAGAGCTTTCATAATTTCAATGAACACAAGATTCTGGCCGCACTGGTGGAGCGAATGAATAGAGGAGAAACCATGGCCCTCGTTTCTGATGCTGGCACACCTGGAATTTCTGACCCGGGATTTCTCATTGTTCGTGCCGCGTTGGAAGCCGGTTTAAAAGTTGAATGCCTTCCCGGCCCTACCGCCTTTGTACCTGCATTGGTGAAATCCGGATTACCCTCCGACCGTTTTGTCTTCGAAGGATTTCTCCCGCACAAGAAAGGCCGGCAGACTATGCTGAAGAAATTAGCCGAGGAAGAACGTACCATGATCTTTTATGAGTCACCGTACCGGTTGGTAAAAACCCTTGAGCAGTTTAAGGAATATATGGGAGCCGATCGCAAGGTTTCTGTTTCACGTGAACTGACAAAAGTATTTGAAGAAACCTTCACCGGTTCCATGGAAGAGGTAATCCAACATTTCCAGTCCAAAGAAGTAAAGGGTGAGATCGTGATCGTGCTGGCAGGTAAATAATCCTGCTTTATATGGCACCACGAACCAAACTTAATGCGTTAATGTCCATGAGTGGCATTCGTCTTTGGTCACGGATGACTATATTCACCCATACAATAGGTAAAACTGAGAACTATGAAGCTTGAATCCATAGATAAAGACGTAGTGAGTGTATGTGAAGAAGTAGGAGAATTTATCCGCAGAGAAGGAGAGAATTTTGATCTGTCACGCATTGAACAGAAGAACAGTTTCAATAATCTGGTATCCTATGTAGACAAGGAAGCTGAACGCAAACTCGTTTCAGCACTTCATAAAATCTTTCCCGAGGCGGGTTTCATCACGGAAGAGGGAACTGTTGAGCAATCCAAAAAACACGAGTATAACTGGATCATTGACCCGCTCGATGGCACAACCAATTTCATGCATGGTCTCCCCATCTTTGCCATCAGCATCGGTCTTACCCGAAATACAGAAACCATTCTCGGCTCTGTGTATCATGTGGTACGCAAGGAATGCTTTCATGCGGTTGAAGGTGGAAAAGCGTATTGCAACGACAAAGAGATCCGTGTATCAACGGTGCCCACACTGGGCGAAAGCCTCCTCGCTACCGGTTTCCCATACTATCACTCAGAAAAAAAAGATACCTATCTCGAGATCATAAAACATTTCCTGGAAAAAACCCACGGCATCCGAAGGCTGGGCAGTGCTGCTATTGATCTCGCGTATGTAGCCTGTGGAAGGCTAGAGGGCTTCTTTGAATATAACCTCAATCCCTGGGATGTTGCCGCAGGTGCCTTCATTGTTCAACAGGCTGGCGGAAAGGTTACCGATTTTAAAGGAGGTAATAATTTTCTTTTCGGTGGAGAGCTTTGTGCTGCCAACGGAGCCATTCATCAGGAAATGCTGACACTCGTCAACCAGAAGTGGTACGCTTAAGATTTCTATTCGTTATACACACCAAGTTTAAACTAAAAAATGAGTTGCATGATACATGTTAAAAAATTTCCTGCTCTTCAAAAATCACTCACGCTGTTCTCTCTCCTGTTTCTCGTCAGCGGGTTGGTATTTTCCCAGGACAGACTGAAAGAAAAATTACCAACTGATCCGAATGTCAAAATAGGTAAGCTCTCTAACGGATTAACATATTACATACGGAGGAATGTAAAGCCCGAGAAGAAAGTAGAACTGAGGCTTGCCGTTAATGCAGGTTCCATTCTTGAAGATGACGACCAGCAGGGTCTCGCCCATTTTACCGAACACATGGCCTTTAATGGTTCAAAGAATTTTAAGAAGAATGATCTCATTTCTTTTCTGCAATCTATCGGTGTTGAATTTGGTGCAGACTTAAATGCCTATACCGGTTTTGATGAAACGGTGTATATCCTTCCCATCCCAACCGAAAAGAAAGAAAACATTGAAAAAGGTTTTCAGATTCTGGAAGACTGGGCCAGCACCGTGGCTTTCGACAATACTGAAATTGATAAAGAACGTGGTGTAGTGCTGGAAGAATCGCGCCTGGGTAAAGGAGCCGAGGATCGTATGTTCCGCGTAGTGTATCCGAAGATGTTCCACGGATCAAAGTATGCTGAACGGCTTCCCATCGGCAAGGACGACATTTTGAAGAACTTCAAATATGATGCGATCAAACGGTTTTATAAAGACTGGTACCGTCCTGATCTTATGGCGGTAGCTGTAGTTGGTGATATCGATCCGGTTGAAATCGAAAAAACAATAAAAGCACATTTTGAAAAACTTAAAAGTCCGGCAAGTCCGAGACCACGGACCCTGGCTGATGTTCCTGCCCGGCAAAAATCAGAAGGCATTGTAGTAACCGATCCGGAAGCTACAAACCACGTAATAGAATTGCACTACACCTATAAAAAGTCAAAAGACGAAACAACCGTTGGCGACTACCGCGAATACCTGGTAAGAAGACTATTCACTGCTATGCTCAGCCAGCGAATGCAGGAACTCACGCAGAAAGCAGAGCCTCCGTTTATCTTCGGTGGAACTTTTATCGGTGGCTACGCACGCGGTTATGAAGCTTTTCAGTCTATCGGCTACATTGGCAAACAGGGGGTTGAAGCTGCATTGAATGCGTTAGTGTTGGAGAATGAGCGTGCCCGTAAATTTGGATTTACGCCTGCCGAACTCGATCGTACAAAAAAGACATTCATGAAAGGTATTGAGCGCAGCTATAATGAGCGCGACAAAACCGAATCTGCCAATCATGTTGATGAATATGTCAGGCATTTTCTGGAGCAGGAACCTATTCCTGGAATTGAAAACGAGTTTGCTTACTATAAAGAATTTCTGGAAGGTATCTCACTGGAAGAAGTAAATCAGTATGCTGCAAAAACTATCCCTCCTGCATCGGATAGTAAGCTCGTGGTGCTGACCGGTCCGGAAAAAGCTGACTTCAAAATTCCCTCAAATGAAGAACTCCTGGCACTGGCCGACCTTGCCGGCAAGCAGGAAGTCACGGCTTATGAAGAAAAAGCTGTAGCCAGCTCCCTCATGGAAAAGGCTCCCGTTGCTGGAACTATTACAGCCGAAAAAGAAAACAAGGAGCTTGGGCTTACCGAACTTACCCTGAGCAATAATGTTAAGGTTATCCTAAAGCCAACCGATTTCAAGAATGACCAGGTGATCATGAATGCATCACGTTTTGGTGGTGTTTATTTGTACAGTGACAAAGAAAGGGCATCAGCTGAATTCTCATCCACGGTGGTGACGCAAATGGGAGTTGATCAGTTCTCACCCATAGATCTCCGAAAAGTATTGGCTGGAAAAAATGCAGCAGTAACACCGCGTATCAGCAATCTTTCTGAAACGGTTAATGGACAATGCAGCGCCACGGATGTAGAAACCATGCTTCAGCTTACTTATCTCTACTTTACCAAGCCTCGTCAGGATGACGACCTCTTCAAGTCATTTATTTCGAAGCAGCAGGCCTTGTATCAAAACATGACAGCCGATCCTGAATATGCATTCCGGGATTCAGTATTATCCATTCTTTATAAAAAACATCCCTGGGCGCCACAGGTACCTAAAGCAGAAACTTTTGGTAAAATTGATGAGAAGCGTGCACTGGAGATCTATAAAGAACGCTTCGGTAGTGCGAGCGGCTTCACGTTTGTATTAGTAGGCGCTTTTGATGCAGCGAAGATCAAGCCCCTTATTGCTACCTACCTTGGCAGTCTTCCTTCTTCCGGCAAATCTTCCACGTTCAAAGACGTTGGCCTGCGCCCGGTAAAAGGGGTAGTTAAAAAAGAAGTAAAGAAAGGCACTGAACCCAAAAGCTTTATTCGTTTGTTCTGGAATGGTGAAGCACCTTACGCTGAATCAGAACAACTGAAAGTAGCAGCCCTGACGGAACTCATGAACATCAAATTGATTGAGACACTTCGTGAAGATCTCAGCGGTATTTACGGTGGTGGTATGTTTGGCAGCCTCAACAAATATCCCTACAACAATTACTCCATTGGTGTATCTCTCCCCTGCGGCCCTGAAAATGTAGATAAACTGATCAAGGCCACGCTTGCAGAAATCGAAAAAGTAAAAACCAATGGCCCCAGTGAAGATGACCTGAATAAAATAAAAGAAACCTGGAAGCAGCAGTATGAAGTCAATATGAAAGACAACGGCTTCTGGGCACAACAACTTATCCGGAGTGTCGAAGCCGGTTCTGACGCGGGTGCGTTGTTGAGCTATGAAAAACGCGTAGCAGCACTCACCACAAAAGATATTAAAGATACTGCGAATCGATACCTTGACATGAAGAACTTCGTACAGATCGTTCTGTATCCGGAAAAATAAAAAGCATTATAGAATGCATAAAAATAAGGCAGCGCTCCTGCCTTATTTTTTTTGGTAACTAAATCATAACATAATCATAATGACCTCCTGAAGGCAGAGGCAGGCTAACCGTTTACCTTCGGCTCTTCCGTCACTGTATGAGGATCTCCGGTTTTACGTTCGCCCGAAATGCTTCCAAGCTTTATTATCCTGTAAAAAGCGCCATTCAATCCATACTCCCTTTGGTTGATGAATTCATTGTTGCCCTGGGTGACAGTGATGCTGATGACACTACCGAACAGGAAATTGCTTCGATACAATCTCATAAAATCAAAATTGTTCGGACCACCTGGAAACTGGAAGAGTTCCCTAATGGAATGGAGTATGCCCGCCAGACCGACATCGCTAAAAACTTATGTACAGGTGATTGGCTTTTCTACATTCAGTGTGATGAAGTATTGCATGAAAAATATCACAAAGTAGTGCAGGCTGCTTGCGAAAAATACCTGAACGACTCTGAAATAGAAGGGCTGCTATTTGACTTTAAACACTTCTGGGGTGATTACCGTCACTATGTACTATCGCATGCACGTTACCCGCGGGAGATACGGGTGATTCGCAATGATGCCGAAATTCATTCCTGGCGTGATGCTCAATCCTTCAGAAGAATCCCTGCATTTGACGGAAGAAACTATTATCAGAAAAAAGGCACGCAGAAATTAAAGGTTGCTCTTATTAATGCTGCCATCCATCATTATGGTTTTGTTCGTCCTCCGGAGATCATGAATGCCAAAAATATAAGACACCGTCAGAACTACCGCGGTCAGAAACATGTGACTGCTTCTTCTGAGAACAAAGCAGTGGTCTTTGATTATGGCGATATGGATAACCTCGAGCCTTATATCGAAACACAACCACGGGTAATGAAAGAGTGGATTGCTAAAATGAACTGGCAGGATCAGCTTAAATCAGGCCCCGGTTATAAACACACCAAGCACAAGCATGACAAGCTGAAATATAAAGTACTCACTTTCATTGAACAGCATTTTCTGAATGGAGAGCAGCTATTCGGATTCAAGAATTATAACCTGGTAAGGCGTGAGTTTTTTTCTTTATCGGACACACAAAACAATTATCCCTTCACGCAAACCACCAGCGTCATAACAAATCGGCCTGAAACAATGTGAGGGAACTTGTGGCATTACGGTTTATGCGTTTCCAATTTTACAGGCAGTGACTTTAGCCATGCATTGATAAGGGTGCGATCGTTCTCTGTGATACGTGCATCCCCATGAATCAACAGGTACGAATCGATGGGCATCCATCCTTCGTTTACAGCTTCGGATAATTCTTCGAGTTTATGTATCGCTTTCTTTTCAGGATAAGTCTTAAACTCCGAAAAGTTGAGCTCATCTTTTCCTTCTTCAATATGGTGTGCCATCCACCAGGCAACAGGTTGAATGTTATAATACCACATATATTCAGTGCTGTTGCTGTGGCAATCGTAGCACTTGTTTACCAAAATTTGCTGAACTGCCTCTGACATTGGGTATACTTTAGAAATATCGTTCGCAGTAATAGCCGTAATTGACTCATTTCGTTCAGGTCTGATAAACTGGATGATCACCAGTACCGCTAAAAGTCCAAGCAGTATCTTCTTTCGTATCGTCATGTGATGTTATTTGATTGTTTAAAGTAACAATCCGGTGAGTACTATGCAAGATTGATCCTAAAAAGGAATTCTAATGTTCTTTTTTGTAATGTTCCTTTAGAATATCTTCTGCGAAATCATTGGTGAGGTCGCGTACAACCGAATGAATATGATTGCCACTGTTCTGCGTGTTGTCATATTCAATAAGAAGCATCGGTCCCTGTATGCGGTAGTAATGGCCTGCACCCGGTTTCAGGCTTCCAGCCCAGGCAAACGATAAATTCGCTATGCCCGCTTTTTCAATCTTCTTCATCAGGGTTGAAGAGAAACCCAATTCATAATTCTTCACATAGACATCCAGTAACTGCAGGAAAGATTTTTTTTGTGATTCATTCAACGCGGAGTACAAAATACCTTTCTTCTCAGGTTGTTTGGCTTTACGGTCATTTCCCGTAATGATATCGTAAGGTGCACTGGTGGAGATCACAGCAACGTTGCGCTGTTCATCCGTAAGTTGATTCAATAATGAAAAGGCAAGCTCGGCTTCGAGCCTGAGTGTTTGTTTGCCACGGTTTTTTCCGGAAGATATCGTGGCCGGATTTGCACCGAAGAAAGAAGGTGTTGATGAAACAATTAACCCGTTGACGGAAGTAAAGTTCAACGACAGGTGATGTCCTTCCAATCGCCAGCCCCAGGGATTTGTTTTTGACGGTGTACCAAAAAACGTAACGGCATAATTTAACTGATCGCGGTAATCGTCACCTGCCGGCCTTCCCTCTGCTGCGCGCAGAATATCTTCAAGCTCCAGTATGTCTTTTACTTTTGTATTCCCCTGTGCACTGAGTGATGCTTCAACCAACAACAGGACAGCCTTGCGCTGATCTTCATTCAGATCATACAAGGCTATTCCGTTTCGTGACCGGGGAACATAATGCCAGTTGAAGCGCTCCTGATTCTCATAGGGGTAAACAATTTCTTTCTTTTGCGTGGTTTTCAACGAATTTAAAAAATTGTTTGCACGGTCTTCCAGTGTTTGTGCAGATGTGGAAATTGAAAACACCATCCCTAAAACCAATAGAATATCAGGTTTGACCATATGCAACGAAATTAGCGGTTTACCATGATCTTTCATGCGTATTGATTCCTCATCCTTCCGGAAGCAAATTCATTATTCATCGGCATTATTGATTCTTGCCTGGATGGTTTTTTAAACTTTGAACGTTAAATGAACGGGCTTTGATTTCAGGTGACAAGACTGCTGCTCTTACTTTGTCTAAAATCTGACAGCATGAACATCTTCTCACCAACATCCGGATCAAAAGACATACTGACCATTGGACGGTATGTTGTAGCAATCGGCCTTATTATATTCGGGATTCAAAATTTTATCTACCACGATTTTATTGCGGGCCGGGCGCCTTCATGGCCTGAGGGAGATACAGTAAAATCAATATGGGTCTATTTCTCAGGTTGTGTTTTTATCATCGCAGGAGTTCTCCTGGCTCTGGGTAAACATGGCCGTGTTTATCTCATACTTACTGCGCTTATGGTTTTGGTCTGGGCTCTGTTCAGACACATTCCGGTTTTAGTGAACATCCATTTACGCTGGGGTGGTGAGCTGACTAATGCCGGTAAAGCGCTCACGATTTTTGGTGGACTTCTCGCTGCCACTGCTTTATTACCCCAGGAGCACAATGGATTGGCTTCCCGATTATCGGGTGTTATCAACCCCACAAAAATCTACACTATATCGGGAAGGTATTGCATGGGCATTTTTCTCATCATCTGTGGCTATGAACATTTTTTGTTTGTGGAGTTTGTCAAGACACTTGTACCCGTATGGATTCCAGGTGATGTTTTCTGGACGTACTTTGCAGGTGTAGCCTTGATTGCCGGAGGTATCGGGTTATGTATTCCGAAAACTGCACCGCTTGCCGGATTGCTCACTGGGATAATGATTTTTATCTGGTTTGCTATTCTTCACCTTCCCAGAGCCCTGAGCGCTAACGATCAGAATGAATGGACAGCGGTTGCCGAAGCTTTTATTTTCAGTGGTATAGCTTTCATCCTTACACGAAGGACTGACCGATAATTATTTCCATAGCAGGGTCAGGACATAGCGCAAAGATTTGCTTTTGCTTATCTTGATGGCTATGAAAATGCGGATCGTGTTATTGGGATTAGTGTTTTGGAGCGTCAACACCGTAGCTCAGCAGTCACCGGTAATTCATAAAGGTGAACTTGATCTTTCCGGCTGGAACCGGAATGTTGATCCCGTGATTTCGCTGAATGGAGAATGGAAATTTTACTGGCAACAGCTTGTTGAAGCCAGGAATATCGAAAGCATTCAAAACTATTCATTCGCTCAATTGTCGATACCGTGGAATGAGCAAACTATTAATGGGAAAACACTTCCCAAAAATGGTTATGCCACCTATGCGCTTTCCATAAAATTACCACCGAATACTACTTCCGTGGCTTTCGCTGTTCCAGCCGTATTCAACAGCTACGCTTTTTGGGTAGAAGATAAGCTGATCTGTTCCAGCGGAAAAGTAGCCACAAATGCCAAAGAGATGATACCGCAATGGCGCCCACAGACAGTTCGTGTTGAGGTTTCTTCCAGCACCATACTTGTGCTGTTTCAAATTGCCAATTTCCAGGAAACACGCGGAGGTTGTGCCGAAGTGATGCGCATTGGCGATACCGAATACCTCACCTGGTTAAGTGACACCTATCACCTGAGCGGATATATACTGGTAACATTTTTTCTGTTGGTTTCCCTCGGAGGCGTGGTGGTCTACTACATAAACGGGATACCCAGTTTTTTAAATCTGGCCTTGTTGTGTCTGGCATTTGTTGTACGCTTTCTGTTCTCTGATCTGTACCTGGCTCAGGAACTAGGCGTTATTTTCCCGTGGCTTGTCGCTGCAAAAATTGAATACATTACCATTCCACTGATCGTGATCACAGCAACGATGTTTATGTCCGGAATATATCCAAAGGAATTCAAAGCAACCGTTGCCAATCTTACCATTGCCCTCTGCATCCTGCTCATGGTTGTTGTCATCCTTGTCCCTTCCCATTTGTTATCACCGGTATTGGTCATATTACAAATCACCGGATTGTTGTTCACCCTATACGTTTTGTATGTGATTATCCGTGCACTGCTGATTCACCGGTCGGGGGCGTGGGTCTCTGCACTGAGTATGGGAACGTTCGCCATGGTAGGCTTTTACAATATCTATGCGTTCATCCTTGTGCTGGATCTGAATCGTACAGTCATTGACATTGGTTATGCCATCGCGTTGATCCTGAGTGTGATTTCTCTATTATACCGAACACCATTACGGTTGCAATCTGAAGAACACAACATGCTGCGTTATGATGACCTGTTTCATAACGGAAAAGAAAACGCTCAGAAGCGATAGGTACTATTCTCCACGAGCTCTTATGCTTTTCAGCAAAAATAAAGGACCGGTTTCCACCGGCCCTTTGCAATTGACAGCGGGCTCTTCGCTCACTCCATTTTGGGTTAATGTCTGTCAATCATAAGCTGATATGATGGCGTTTACAGCAGCTTCGTAAACAATGGCTCCTGTGGAACGGTTAAATAAACCAGATCCCCCATCACCGGTATATCCGCTATCCCAGTAGAATGTTATCATCCCATTGAGCTTAGCCGCTTTATTCACATAGTTAAAATAATGATTTCGTGACTGTATGTGATTTGATAGTGCTGGCTCAGGTAAGGAAGAACGGAGCATTGCTCCATATTCTCCGAGAATTACCGGAATGCCATTGTCTACAAATTCAGTTTTCATGATCGCAAATTCTTCATCCACCCAGGCCTCCTGACCCCAGGTTGTTGTATTGGGGCTACCGGCAAAGTCTGCACCCCATAAGTACTTTGTGCTGGGGTCCTGAAGTGTAAATTCATAAGGATCATAGAAATGTACTTCAGCCATGAGCCGGTCGGTAACACCGGCAGCATCTTCAGGCATGGTCATATACGTTTTGGAAAACGAAATATTGGTATTATACGCCTGTACTACCAGGTTGCGTGTAGCATTCCTTCCTCCCGTGGATCGTACTGCATCCACAAAGGTCTGGTTGAATGATTCCTGCACAGCAATGTGCTCAGTTGTAGGTGTTCCATAATCATAATGAACTTCATTTGTTCCTGCGAATAATAAATGTTCATCATAATTGCGGAAGTAAACTGCGATCTGTTCCCAAAGGGCCTGCTGTTTTTCATTGATAGCATCCTGTTTTGAGTAGACCGGATTATTTTCCAGCCAGCCGCCATCCCAATGAATATTGATGATGACGTACATATCATTATCAACACAATAGTCTATAACTTCCTTTACACGGGCTAGCCATGAGTCTTTGATGTGATGGGTCTCTACATTGTCTATATAGCCGCTCCATGCACACGGAAGACGTACAGCATTAAATCCTGCTGCTTTAATTCCATCTATTAGTGTTTTTGTGGTCTTCGGATTTCCCCACATTGTTTCACTTGCTGTATACACACCATTGGTCACGCTTGTTGCTTCCAGTGTATTACCGAGGTTCCATCCTACCGTCATCTTTGAAGCAAGCGTCACAGCATTGCTGGCCATACCGGTGTTATCAGCCGGTATTGTCAAGGGTTGACCGGCCTGCGTGATCGTAACCGTGGTTGACGCTTCACCGGATGAAAAGGTAATTGTTCCGGTGCGATCTCCCAGGGAAGCATTTACTGCTATATCAAATTTTTGGGAAGTAGTAGTGCTTCCTTCAGCCGGTGTGATCCAGTCGCCTTCAATGTCAACTTCATACGCTCCCGGGCTTTGTACCTCAATGGTTATTTCATCTTCATCAGCAGCTATGTCAAACTGATCTTCTGACACTGTAATTCCACCGGACTGAGTTACCGTTACGTGTCCTGAAAGATTTCCGGCCTGAACGGTGATGGTCGCTGTTCTCTCCGCAGCACCACTGTTTGCAACAACCGTTACCTCAATCTTCACAGTGCCCGCCTCACCCGATGACGGATTGACTGTACACCAGGGTTCATCACTTGATACCGCCCAGTCAACATTAGACTTGAGGTGGAAGAATTTCATTTCACCTTCCTTCTGAAAAGTAAGTTGCTCCGTTGAAACCTCCAGCTCAGCAGCCGGTTTCGGATCGTCTTTAGAACATGACGTTATCACGAGAGCCAGTACAACACATGCGAGTATTGAAGCAATGATTCCTATTTTATTCATACTTGACTTAAAATTTTAAATCGCCTGATATAGCAGATGATATTCTATTATCCTAAATAAAAACTGAGGATGTCCTTTCAGACATCCCCAGATTTTCGTTTCTACTTTTTAAGGCGCAGGTACATATACGTATGTCATCTGTATTTCACCTTCACCGGATAATGCGGCTGAACGGGTGACCTGTAACAGAATAACATCACTGGTAGCCTTATAGATTTTTACATCTCCCCAATCCGCGACTGTATAATCACAGGTCCATGGATGCAAGAGACCAACGGACATGTCTATCGTGTTATCATCAAGGTCTACCGAATACGTTCCATTCAGCGTAACTACTTCATCCGAAGCCAACACATCTCCACCCTGTGGCATGCCATTACGGGTATCAGCACCTGCATTGTAGGTGTAAATACGCTTACGTTGCTGAACTGTAACGGTGCCGTTGGTATTGAACTTCAATGATCCGTAATCAATATTATCTTCTCCTGAAGCATAGTGTTCGCCCGGAAGTGGATTCCATGACCACGTTGCAAAGTCAGAGAATATCATTGGACCTTGTTCAGCGCCCCAGCTGGTGGCTACATCATAGGTTCTTTCTGTATCCAGTTTCCAGGTCTTTGCGCTAAGGAGAGCTTTCATGGCTGTGGTGGGGTCAGTACCTCCTACAGCCTGCGGCTCAAACGCATACACCATGTACTCATCCTTGTCTGCAGAACGTTGTCCCAGCCAGAGCTTGGAAATGTTTCCAAAAGCGTCACGTTCAGCCGTGATTATTCGCAATTTCTTTTCATGGCCCGGCTTCGCGGATGTAGCAAGTGATACCCACCCGGAAATAGAAAAGGAGATCGCTTCATCAAACACAATATTGTTTTCAGCGTCCACTGTATATGTTCCGTCAATCAGGGCTCCTGCGCCATCTGTAAATTCATACGCGCCTGTCGTTTCCGTTTCACGATTGAACGTCAGTGAAACATTCGAAATGAGAGAAGCGTCATACGGTGCCCATCCTGTGGCCGTATAGTCTGCAGGTGTGCTCCAGCCATTCAGGAAGTTTCCTCCCAGACCGGTCCAGTTATAAGGCGTATTCAGTGACAGTCCCCATTTTTTCTTTGTAGAGACAGAGGTAGTAAGGTCCTCATTGGCATCACCTTCATAAGGAGGTTCTGGCTCAGGTTGATCTACCGGAACCCAATTATCTCTGTATTCCTTAGAGATATAATTGTAAACCACCATGGCAGCACCTGGGCTGTTTGGTACCACGCCTAATTGCATGGCATCTTCAGTGAGGTATAAAATACGAACGTTACTCCAGTCTACTGCATCACCATCACGGTTGCTGTCGTGCAACGGCCGGACATCCGTAAACTTGATCATTTTATTTTCCACATCGATCAGGTAAGAGCCAGTGGCTAAACCCAGACCATAATCTTCCTGATCTACTTCTACATTAGCGCCACCTTTCAGATCAAATTTCATGGTTCCGAAATCGGCCTTATCACACATCCACTGGTTTCCTTTCCAATCGGCCTGCCAGTACCATGCAACTTCTCCGGGAACTTCCGCTCCGGTGGCTGCATCACCTACACGCTTCACCGTTGGTGTAATTGCTTTTTTCCAATCCCAGGTTTGAGCATCGATGTAATTATCGCCTGCAGGAGTATGCAGTCCATCCCAGGTATACCAGTTACTGAAGAAATACATCGGGCCTGCAAATTTTCGTGACACACCCTCTGCATCCAGGTCGAGGTACCATATTTTTTCTTCATCTGCGCCTCCTGCTATCATGGTCCAAATCGGATCACTGATAAAGCCGGCATACATCTCATCCACCGTAAACGTAACAGGCTCACCATATACTATGCCTCCACGGGTTTGCACACCAAACTTTACAGTATAGGTTCCCGCAAAAGGAATTTCCAATCTGACCGTTTGTTTCTGGCTTCTGCCCTGCGGGTGATCCCACTGCGGAGTATAGCGGCTGTCCATCAAACTGGTCAGGTAAACAATGTTCGGATTGGTTGCATCGTGCTCGATTTTAAAAGCAATCCCTTCTACGAGCTCGTTGGAACTTACATCAACATTTCCAAGATCAGCTTCATCGGGAGAGCAGGAGAATATCCATAATCCCAGCAAAGCGGTAAATATTCTGATTAATTTATTCATAGCTTTTTTCATTTATAGATCGTTATTCCCAACCATCATTCTGAACCAGCACACCATTTGATAATGTAATCTGCGTATTGGGAATCTGCATAAACCCGCGGGTTGAAAGAATGTCAGCTTCTTCAATCACAACCTCATCTTCCACTTCACCACTCAAAACTTCCTGAGTCTGTGCAATGGTTGAGGCCGCAGTGCTTAATCCCTGACGGAGAAGATCCCAGTACCGGATACCTTCAAATGCAAATTCAAACTTCCGTTCTTCCAGAATGTTAGCCTGTGTAACCGGACGGGCTGTCAGGCCTGAGCGTGTTCTGACTTCATCATAGTATGCCTGTGCAGTAGGAGCACCAAGCTCAGCCGCCATAAGCAACACATCGGCATACCGGATCACTACAAAATCCTGATCTTGTGAAATCTGAAAATCGTTACCACCACCCGTGTTTGAAGTTCCATCTGGTAAAGCGGTAGGTGTATACTTCTTATTGGTGTAACCGGTGTACTCGCGCTGATCACCCAGATCAAAATCAGCAACGCCTTCGCCTTCTATATCAATGATGGAAGCCACCTTTCGGTCATCATCATTTGAAAATTCAGCGACCAGTCTGGGATTTACCGTACAGGCGCCCCATCCTTTTCCATACGGAGAGTAGTTTGTATTGCGCATACCCATCATCACCAGCCAGCGGTTACCATCGGAGTTACCGTTGTAATCCTGCGTGCTGTTGAATTTCTGTGCAAATACGATTTCGCTGTTTCCTTCACCGGCATAACCGGATACGTCTAACGTGTTATCATCATCCGGCAAATAGCTTGCGCCTGGCCACAGTGATTTGAATTCTTCCACCAGTTCAAACTCACCACTGGAAATAACATCTTCCAGTCCCGCCAGTACTTCAGCACTGGTTACACCGAGGCCTGTATCATTTCCATAATAACCTTTGTAGAACAAATACACGCGGGCCAGCAAAGCTTTTGCAGCATATTGTGTTATGCGGCCATCATTCTGTGCAGCATTAGCTTTCGGATAGGCATCGGCCGGGATATTTTCTGCTGCATACTTCAGGTCTTCAACAATGAGTTTGTATGTATCTGCAGCATCTGCCTGCGGAACATTATCATCCGTGGGCACAGTTAGCAGCGGTACTCTTTCAAACAGGCGTACCATATCAAAGTACATGATAGCCCGGAGAAAGCGAGTCTCCCCTTCGATACGATTACGGGTTGTGGTTTCCGATTCAAACGCTACGCCATCCAGCTTGCTCAGCAAGGTATTGCAACGAAAGATGCCGGCATAGTAGTCTGACCATGTCCCGTTAAACAGGTTATTGTCTGAAGGTGATTCGGCTTTGCTAAACCGATCCAGGGCCTGGTATCCTCTGCCATCCGTATTTCCGGTTCCACCAAACGTATTATCCGATAAAACTTCAGACACCACATAGAATGACAGGTTGCCATTCGATGATGTTCGCTGATAACCATCATAGCAACCGATCAATGCCATTTCGGCATCGGCAACCGTTTTATAGAAGTTGTTATCAAACACTTCTGTTTCTGACTCGACATCCAGGAAATCCTCACTGCAGGAGGAGAGCACCATGCCAAGACTCAATGCAATTATATATATGTGTTTCATGTACATTCTTCGTTAGTGATTTCAGAATTTAAGATTAACACCCACCAGTACGGTTTTAGGTCTTGGGTAATACCCTAAATCAACTCCTGAAATGTAGGTTTGATTTGGCGCGGTATCTGGGCCATAGCCGATTTCTGGATCCATACCATCATACTTGGTAAAGGTGAACAGGTTTTGTCCCTGCACATACACTCTTAACTGGCTCAGGAATTTCTGCTTGATGAGTCCGGCCAGATCGTATCCTAAGGTGACGTTACTGATGCGCAGGTAATCACCATCCTGGATATACAGGTCAGAGAACTGCCAGTTAACATTGGTCTCGGTTACACGAGGCATCCGGTTAGAAGTTCCTTCTCCAGTCCAGCGGTCAAGTATAGCGGATGTATAGTTTGCCTGCTTGTTTGAATGGTTGCGATACGATTGAACAAGCTCACCACCCATAGCACCGAAGGCATTTACACTGAGATCAAAACCTTTATAGGCCAGATTGATATTGAACCCTATTGTAAAATCAGGAATGCCGCTGCCCAGATCCGTCTTGTCATTGCTGTCGATCTTGCCATCTTTCACTCGGTCTACATATTTTACATCGCCCGGTTTAACATCCGTTTGAAGTATTCCGTTGCCCGCTTCCTGCCAGGCCAGAATATCTGCCTCGCTTTGGAAAATACCGGCTGTTTCATAACCCCAGAAGTATCCGATCTGATGTCCATTCTCAACTCTGGCAAATTCTTCAGAGTTGTCATACAACTGATTAAGCGGGCCATGGATAATACCATCTTCAGTAGGTATTTTACCTACAGTATTTTTGTTGTAAGCTCCATTCACACCAACACGATAATTCAGATCTCCGACCTTGGAAGAATAACCAAGTGCCAGTTCAATACCGCTGTTCTTTACATCACCACCGTTTATGAACGGGGGCAAAGCTCCGGCAGTAGCCAGAATAGGTGCTTCAACCAGCCAGTCCTTTGTTGTTTTTACATAGTAGTCAAAAGCTATATCAAGACGATTGGTTAAAATCTTTGCGTCAAATCCGAAGTTGATTTGTTCCGAAGTTTCCCATTGAACATTCGGATTAGACAACCGCTTTGGATAAGCACCCGGAACATTCAGATTACTTGTTCCGAAAGTATAGTAAGCTGCAGGGTTATCACTGGAAACGTTGGTTGAAGTATTGATCGGTGCGGCAAACTGATTATCACCAATATCCTGATTTCCTACCTGACCCCAGCTTGCGCGAAGCTTGAAGAAATCAAGCCAGTTTGTAATGCCTGAACTGAGTACAAAATCCTCCTGCGTCAGTACCCATCCTGCTGAAACTGACGGGAAGAAACCCCAACGATTTCCTTCCGCAAATTTTGACGAGCCGTCTCTTCTCAGGGTGGCGTTGAACAAATACTTCTCTTTATAGTTATAAGACAAACGTCCGAAGTAAGAGGCTCTGCGGGTTTGATTCTCCGGGCCTCCTCCTACAACACGTGTTTCCACTACATTTCCATCAGCATCGAGGTGTGCCTGCCCGGTTGTATTACCAAGGTAGGCGTGAGAGAAATCATTGAACTGTGATAACAGATTCCAGTTAGAACCAGACAACTTGGTGCCCTGATAGCTGATCGCTTCCATACCTGCCATCACACTAAACGCGTGGTCAGTACCCAGTGTAAAATCATAGGTTGCCGTATTGATAAACGACAACGTATATCCCTTGCTGGTATTCTGGCTTGTGGTTGTGTGGTCTGTGTTGAAAGAGTAAATGGAAAATTGATACAATGGTGTAAACGACCTGTATTCAGTAGCGTAGTAATTGAAACCAACTGTTGATCTGAATCGGAGATTTTTCACAGGCTCCAATTCTGCATACATGTCGGCCCATAATTTCTGCGCATCATTCAGGTTATTCACGGAAGTCATCATCGAACCGTACGGGTTTCCATCACCTTTATACCAGGGTGAGTTCTGTGTATCGTTGAAAGGACTGTCGAAAAGATTATTGTCGCTGTACACCGGAGATAAAGGTGAAGTTCCAAAAGCTCCACGAAGTGCGTTGTAATATTGATTACCTACCGGGATACCTGTATTCTTGATGTAGTTAAAATTGAGGTGTTGTCCGATCTTCAATACATTATCATACATTTTGTGTTCGGAGTTCGCTCTGAATCCATAGCGCTCATAGTTGGAAACATCTTCGCCTCCCACAATGCCTTCCTGGTTGATATAGTTAAGCGAGAGCGCATAGGTGGACGCGTCAGTACCACCTGTAAGACCCAATGTGTAATTGCTGATCTTTGCATCATCCTTGAACATGTAGTCCATCCATTTCGTATCAGCCAATCCGGTCATTGCATCGAAATTGATTGGAGCTGATCCGGAGTTCAACGCTTGTTCGTTCATGATGACCTTGTATTCTTCCGCATTCAGCATGTCTGCCTTACGGCTTACATTCTGAAGGCCGGTATACATATCAAAGGTCACCTGTCCTTTGCCTTTGGCACCCATTCGTGTGGTAACCAGTACAACACCATTCGCAGCCTGTGAACCATAGATGGCCGCAGAGGCCGCATCTTTCAACACATCAATGGACTTGATATCATTTGGATTCAGAATGGAAATATCTCCACCCGGAATTCCATCAATAACATAAAGTGGTCCGGATTTACCCACAGTACCGAGTCCGCGAATAACTACTTTCATATCTGCACCCGGCTGACCTGATGTGGATGTGATGTTCACACCCGGAGCCTGTCCCTGCAATGCCTGCAATGGATTCAGGTAGTTTTGTTTTTGTACATCTTCACCGTCCACCTGAATGTTGGCACCCGTAACCAGTTTCTTCTTCTGCTCACCGTACCCTACTACTACAATTTCATCGAGGGTGGAAACATCTTCTTCTAAGGTGACATCAATTTTAGTTTGATTGCCAACCGCTACTTCAGTGGATTTGTACCCGATAAATGACAGTACTAAAATGTCATCTTTACCGGCCTCCAGTGAATAAGCACCATCGGTATCAGCGGTAGTACCTGTGGTAGTACCCTTCACGATGATGTTTACCCCAGGCAAGGGTGAACCGGTTGCATCCGTTATTCTTCCTGTTACTACCTGCTTCTGTGCAAGTGCAGTGAGCGAGGTCAGCAGAAAGAAACATACGGAAGCGAACCATAAGCTTCTGTAGATTTTCTTCGTCATAGGTTTATTTTGGTTTAGAGTTGTTTTCGTTTTCAGGATTATCCTTGAAATTTCTTCTAGTTTCTCGTCAGGCTTATTTCCGCTCCGGAATAATCGATCACCTGATGAGGACTGGTGCTGCCACCAGCCCCAACAGGTTGATCTTTAACTACCCAAACTATATTGACCTTACGATTGGTTTTCATTCCCACGAATGATCCCGTGCGATTGCCAATCGTTAATGTTTTGGAGGATTCATTGTATGTCATCGGAACAGAAGCATACTGACCTTTTTCATAATTGTAATTCTCACCTTCATCTTCATACAGCGTAAAGGCAGCGTCTTTGCCGGTGAAGACATAGAGCGTTAATGGGTCAGCAGGTTTCTCATTGCTGTACTGCATGTCGGGTCCCATCGGAAGAATAGAACCTTCACGCACAAATAGCGGCATGCGATCAAGTGGTGCTTCAGCTATCATGAGCTGACCGCCTTCAACATATTTTCCGGTGTAGAAATCATACCAGCCGGTTGAAGCAGGCAGATATACCTCACGGCTCCGCGCTTTGAAATCGGTAACCGGGCTGATCAGCAGGGACGGACCAAACATATACTGATCACCAATGCTTTGAACTTTCGGATCTGCATTGAAATCCATTACCAGCCCGCGCATGATGGTGTAGTCATTCCAGTAGCTTTGTCCGGCCAGTGAATAGATATACGGCAACAGGCGATACCGAAGCTTATCATAATACACCATGCTGTTGTAGGTGTCGCTTCCTTCTTTCGAGATATTATAAATTTCGCGGAACGGATATTGACCATGTGAACGGAACACCGGACAGAACGCACCGAACTGGAACCAGCGCGTATTCAACTCCTGCCATTCCAGGATATCTTCACCTTGCTGATGCTCATATCTTTTCTCAACAGAAAATCCTCCAATGTCCATCGTCCAATAAGGAATACCCGAGAGTGAAAAGTTTACACCGGCAGCGATCTGATCCTTAAAGTCACTCCAGCGTGAAACAATGTCACCGCTCCATGTAGTGGCACCATAACGTTGCTGGCCGGCAAATGCCGAACGCGTAAGAATGAATACACGCTTGTCAGGACTTGAATGGCGTTGTCCTTCGTATACACCCTTTGCATTCATCAGCGAGTAGGCGTTGAAGTATTTTGCTCCAGGCCCCATCGCAGTAGGGCTCATATTCAGTTTGCGGGCTTCAATAGAAAGGTTGGAGTGAATGTCTGGCTCCGTGGCATCAAGCCACCACGCATCAATGCCCAGTGAATTAAGGTTTTGATCGATTTGCTTCCAGAATAATTTTCCGGCTTCTTCGTTAAAGGGATCATAAAATGTGTTCTCATATCCTATACCTACCCAGTCTTTGCGCACAGGTTTATGATTGATGTTATTCATCAGCAGGAAACCACCTTTCCTCATCTCCTCATAGTTGGCTGTTCCTTTATTGAACTTGGGCCAAACAGAGATCATCAATCGCGCGTGAAGGTCTTTGTGCAATTCATTCACCATCCCCCCTGGATTCGGGAATCGTTTCAGATCGAACTCATGTGAACCCCACTTGGGGTCTTCCCAGTATTGCCAGTCGAGCACGATGTTATCTACCGGAATCTGACGCTTACGATATTCTTTCACCACGTCAATCATCTCCTGCTGATTCCGGTAGCGTTCACGGCTTTGCCAGAAGCCCATTGCCCATTTCGGAGCAATCGGTGCTTTGCCAGTGATCTGACGATAACCACTGATCACACTGTCTGCATTTTCACCTTTGATGAAATAGTAGTCAATGGCATCACCAATTTCAGATGAAAGGGTTAACCGGTTTTGATCCAGCGGAGCATAGGGGTCCAGATGTTTGATGGAGAAGTATCCGGCATCACAGGGAATCCATTCTATTTTAATAGAATGCTTCTCACCGTTCTTAACCAGTACATTAAATTTGTTCGTCCACGGATTCCAGTTCTGGCGCCATTTGTCTAACACCAAATTTCCGTCAATCCAGATCTTAAGATACCCGGAAGAGTAGGTGAGAAATTTATGAACACCTTCTTCCTGAGATATGAAGCTGCCTTCCCAAATCACTTTACCGTGACGAGAAACATCTTTGGGGAATCCTTCAACTTCAGGAGTTTCCAAAAACTCATACTCTATTTTGTTTTCAGTTTTAGTAGCGGTGATCTTATTCTCTACATAATAGTCTGCAGTAAGCCCGCCTTCTTTTCCATCACGATCAAACAGCTTCAATGAATTCAGTGATTGATACGATCTGGGGTCGCCAAACCGGCTGATTGAATAGTTATCCCAAAGAATTCCGTAGTTCTTATTGGAATATAAAAAGGGAACAACGTCTACAATATTATGCTGAACCAATTCAACATCCTGGCCTTTATAATTCATCTGACCATTTTGATGAGCTCCTAAACCATAGAATGCTTCATCTTCCGGTGATTCAAAAACCTGTTTGATCTGATAACTCGGCTGACCGTCAACCAACGTGGGGGCAAATGTTTTTCCACCATTTTTCTGCTCCTGAAGAATAACCTGACCAGCAGCATCGAGAAAAGTAACCTGACCGTCTGCCAGAGATACCTGTGCACGGAGTTTGGGTGTTACCAATACTACGTTACCTTCAGTTTCCTCTACACTCCAGTTTGATGACGCCTTGAGCTCAGGTAATATCACCAGGCTTTTTGCCGTGGAGAATGTATCGGTGGGAGTGGCAACCACACGAATGATCTCATCAGTGATCACCTGCAGTTTTAACGCCTTGGTATTCTGGTCATTTTCAGGTTTAACAATAATACCGTCACTCAGCTTATCATAGCTGCCAGGTTTAGAGCACGACATCAGTCCCGCGAATAGAATAATCTTTGCTAATGCTACTTTTTTCATCTCTTTAGTTTCGTTCAGGCCACCGGTTTGCAAGACATAATTTTCGCAATCGGTTGCGATAAAGGTAGGGTCGGAACTGGCTTGAGAAGGGTATTAAATCGTCTCGTACTAGTGGCTTAGAAGTCTTTAGAAGGTATCAAAATGTCTTTTCGAGGTGTATAAATTCACTACACCAAAAGAGCGGGCTGCTCACAAATACATTAGGAGATGGGCCCAACTGCGCCTTAAATAGTAAAGATTAAATGAATCGGATGTCAAATGCAGACAAGCCTGAAAGGGAGAGCTTGTTACCGGAGCTGTATGAATAGTTTGTTCTGAAGAATTGCCTGAAGATCAATTGGTCATGATCAACGCAAAAGAAACAGCAATAGCAACATAGATAACGATTTCGAGGAACAACGTAAGGCGCTTAACTTTTTTGGTCTTTTCAGTTGCCATAATATGAGAAAAGCCAAATATAAAATCAAAGCCAAGGGCAGAAGGATACAAAATTGATGTTATCGGGTATGAATTTGTTTTCAGAAAATAAATAATCACAACACTCTGCGTTTTCCGGCAGCATACGCTGAGGGTAGCACGTGGTAGGTTTCTTTAAAGTACTTGGCAAAGTACTTCGGATTATTAAACCCAACCTTATATGCAACTTCTGCAACGGTAAGCTGACTTTTTTCCAGAAGTTGCGCAGCTTGTTGCAAACGAATAGCCCGGATGAATTCCAAAGGAGATTTACCGGTTAACGCCAGAATCTTCTTATAGAAGTGAGCGCGACTGATCCCAAGCTCACGGCTCAGGTCTTCAACGGAGAAGTCAGCATTCGAAACATTTTCTTCAACGTACCGGATAGCATTCTGAATAAGCTTTTCATCCAGGGAAGTGATATTCAGTTCGCTCGCTTTTACCCCTGAAGCTTTGGATAATGTTTTCTGAAGTTTTTCACGCTGGCTGATCAGATTGCGAATACGAGACTCCAGTATTTCAAAATTAAAGGGCTTGTTAATGTAATCATCAGCACCGGTATCAAAACCCTCTAAGCGTTGCTCTTCACTGGTTCTGGCTGTCAGCAGAATCACGGGGATATGCGAAACCCGCTGGTCTGACTTGATCTTTCTGCAGAATTCAATACCATTCATTTCTGGCATCATTACATCACTTACGATCAGGTCCGGGAAATAGCTCAGCGATTTTTTCCATCCATCCAAACCATCTTTCGCTTCAATGACTTCGTACGCCTGTTTTAAATTATCCTTCAGGTAGAACCGAAAGTCCTCATTATCCTCGACCAGAAGAACAAGTGGTTTTTGGTTTTCCAGAACTACTTCATCAGTCAAATGAAGTTCTTCTACCGCTTGCTCAGGTGTGAGAATATTTTCAGTTGAAGGATCGATAGCATGGGCTTTAATTTCACTAACAGGGAGTAACACGGTGAAGCAGCTTCCCTTACCGGGTTCGCTGTCTACACCAATTGATCCCCCGTGAATCTTCACAAACTCGCGTGTAATGGATAAACCTATCCCGCTTCCCTGGTTCACCATACTTTTAGGCAGCTCATTCTGAAAGAATCTCTCAAAGATTCGTTCCTGTTTATC
>DASXWH010000014.1:0-6315 GCA_036503775.1 Ohtaekwangia sp. | reverse complement strand
ATGGTGCCATCCGGATAATAGAATTTCCAGACACCAGCTTTCTCGCCAGCATCGTTATACTTTCCTTCAGCCGAATGCTCCAGTGAATTATTAAAATAAAGCCAGTATCCGAGCCGTTTCCCATTGCTGTCTTTTTTGCCTACAGCTTCTATTCGGTTGGAGTCATCATACCATGCCTGAACCGGACTATCGAAGCCCAGCGAAGCCGGAACGGTGATGACCTCGCGATGACGGCTTAGTTCTGTATTGGCCAGTTGAAAAAACGTGTTCAATGATTTTTCATTCTTCTGTTTCCATTTGCGTACCTGGTCATTGTTTGCTGAAGACAGGATATGATACAGGTAGGTTTCTGTCAGTCCCTGATCCTTGATGGCCTTGTAGATTGGCAAATAATATTCCAGCCATCGATCCTGTGATGATGCAGGGAGGAGATTGAGCTGCTGGAAAAACATTTCATACTGTTTCACCACCGGTGCATCAACAGGAAGATTCGATTTGAAATTTTTATCCAGCGCTAACTTGGCGCGGATGATCTGATCCAGTTTTTCGCAGCTGTTCACATCCGTGGCTTTCAGCGTACCTTCATCTTCTATCTGATTCGACAGCACTTTATCGATATATACCAGCCGCTCATTATCCTCATTGCTTATACCCAGGTACATCCCGATCGACATCATTGCATGTGTCTTCCGTCCGTGTCCTACTGATATCCTGCCGAGATTCAAATGACTTCCGGCATGAAACGGATTTATAGCCAACACCCTGAAAAAACAATCAATGGCTTTATCATGCTCCTGATGATTATAATAGGTGATCCCCAGATTATAGATCAGACGAATATCCACGGGATATTCGTCAATGGATTTTTTAAACAGGGCTACCGATTCATCATACGATCCTTTTTTATCGAGCGCGATGCACTTGGAACGCAACAGATGCCCCCGGTGGGTAGATCTATTCTTCAGTGCTTCATCACATGTAGTGATAGCTTTGTCGTACTGCTCATGGGCGATGTAGGACAGCGCCAGTTCGGTGAGCATGTATACGTAGTTGGTATCACGCTTGGGAACGGTAAGGAATTTTGAAATGGCAGCATCGTACTTTCCGGAATCATACAAAAGTTTGGCTTGTTCAATGACTTCACCGGAATTAATGAGCGGGATTTTCTGGGCGTACGTAACAGCGGCAAAAAAAACTCCAATTGACAACAACAGGAGACGGTTCATAGGTCAAGATCGGTTTTAAGATTCCAAGTATACTAAAAGACGATAATCCTATTGGTTTCGTGTAAGATATAATAGGGAAGTACACTTTTCGACACGGCCTAAAACAAAAATGCCACAGCAGAAGCTATGGCATTTTGTTAAATGAGGTCTATCGGGGACTAAACGCGTTCCGCAACTTTATTCATCACCTTCGTCTGAATCTGGATAGATTCGTTATGTATGAGCTTCAGCAGTTCATTGGTGAACTCTTCGTTCAGCCCCATAGCCTTGCCCAGGGTGATGCGCGTTTGCACAATCTCCTCCCAGCGGTTAACCTGGAGGATCGTAACATTATTATCTTTTTTGTACTGACCGATCTTTTCAGAGATCTTCATCCGTTGGGAAAGCTTTGACATGATCTCGTCATCCAGCTGGTCGATCTGATCGCGCAGGATACTGAGGGTATCCTTGAAGGTTTTGTTATCAGACGATACCGTACGTACAACAAGGCCGTCAACAATTTTACCCAGCACCGCAGGAGTTACCTGTTGTTTCGCATCACTCCATGCTGCATCCGGATTGATGTGGCTTTCGATCATCAGACCCGCCATGTCGAGATCAAGTGCCTTCTGAGAGATCATGGCGATCAGGTCGCGGTTACCCGCAATGTGACTTGGATCGCAGATGATATCGAGTTCAGGAATACGTGTTTTTAATTCAATGCCCATATCCCACATCGGAGCATTACGGAAAGGACCTTTTTCGAATGACGAGAACCCGCGATGAATCGCTGCCATCTTGGTGATACCTGCCTTGTTCAGGCGCTCCAACGCACCGATCCACAATTCAAGATCAGGATTGATGGGGTTCTTCACCATCACCGGAATGTCAACACCTTTTAAGGAGTCAGCCACTTCCTGTACGGAGAATGGATTCACCGTAGTGCGGGCACCAATCCAGAGAATATCCACGCCAGCTTTCAGCGCAGCTTCAACGTGTGCTGCATTGGCCACTTCTGTTGTTATAGGGAGACCAGTTTCTTTTTTAGCAGCGGCAAGCCACTTTAATCCTTCTTCACCTGAACCTTCATACTGGCCCGGTCTGGTGCGGGGTTTCCAGATACCGGCACGCAGGGCATGCACCTTTCCGGTAGCCGCAAGTTGCTTGGCCGTGGTTATGGTTTGTTCTTCCGTTTCAGCACTGCACGGTCCGCTGATGATAACCGGTTTGCTTGCTGTGGGTAACCAGGAAGAGATCGATTCGAGTTGCAATACTTTCTTTGTCATATGGAGCGATGTTTTGTTTTTCTTGTTATGTTTTTGACTTTGTTTTATCCTACAGGTTGTGACTGTGATTGTTTGGTTTTTAATTCTATACCATCAAGTACTCTGCGAATTTCATTGGCACCTGACATGATGCGGTGAAGCTCTTTGGTATCGCGCTTCATCAGGTGATAGTGGAATTTCTGGAGGTGCATAATATATTCCGACAAGGCCTGACTCAGGTATTCGAGGTTCTGCTCAAAGATAGGCGCCCACATTTCGGGAGAACTTTTCGCAAGGCGAACGGTAGAAGCAAAACCGCTACCCGCTAACGCAAATATGTTTTTCTCATCTTTTTCAATATCCAGTACCGTTTGTCCCAGAAGGAATGAGCTTACGTGCGACAAATGTGATACATACGCAACGTGCTTGTCATGCTCTTCAGGTTCCATGAAAATGGTATTCAATCCCAAAGCATCAAATACACGCATCGCCACAGCGAGTGCATACTCTGATGACTTATCTTTTTCACAGACGATGTTGGTCTTGTTCCGGAACAAGCCGGAGAATGCCGCATCAGGACCGGAGTTTTCCGTACCGGCAATCGGATGTGCAGCTACAAACTGTTCACGCTTCGGGTGACTGGCAATGGCGCGGCTGATGGAACCTTTGGTGGAGCCTGCATCAATCACTACGGCACCCGATTTAATAGTATCCAATACCGAAGGCAGCAACTGCGCCATGGCATTAACCGGTATGGCGATGATCACGAGGTCAGCTTCACCTATGGCTTTGTTTTCCGGTTCGATCCGGTCAACCAAACCACGCTCGACAGCACGCGATGCATTGGCTGTATTCAGATCAACACCGGTAAGTTCGGTAGCTATACCTGCTTTCCGCAAGTCGATAGCCATCGACCCCCCTATCAATCCCAACCCGATTACTGTTGTTTTCATTTCTGCTTATGCCTTTACTGTTGACGATCGAGCGTATTACAATTCAAAAAATTCCTTAAAACTACTGACCTCTGCTCTCCCCTTTAAAAACTTCTCAATTCTTCCCAACGCCTGCTTCAGCGCTTCTTCTGTGCAGCACAATGAGATCCGGATGAACCTTCTTCCGGCTTCACCGAAAATAAATCCCGGTGTGATGAAGACTTTCGTTCCATACAATACTTCATCAATCCACTTTTCAACATCCTCAACAGCATCGGGTGCTTTCGCCCACACAAATAATCCTGACTGATCCTTGCTGTATGAACATCCCAGTACATCCAGGATCTGTTCAGCTACTTTCTTGCGATCAGCATATACTTTATTCAATGACATGAACCATTCCGCTCCATTCTTCAGCGCTTCGGTAGCAGCATGCTGCAACCCCAGGAACATTCCTGAATCCATATTGCTCTTTACTTTCAATACGGCTTCGATCAATTCTTTCTTTCCGGCTACCCATCCTAAGCGCCAGCCCGCCATGTTATGAGACTTGCTCAGCGAATTCAATTCCAGCGCCACCTCTTCAGCTCCTTCAATGGACAGGATGCTCATCGGCTGCTTGTTCAGGATCAGGCTGTATGGATTATCATTCACGATCAGGAACTGATGCTTGCGTGCGAGATCCACGAGTTCTTTCAATTCTTCCCGGGATGCCACACGACCTGTAGGCATGTGCGGGAAATTCACCCACATCACCTTTACTTTCGACAGATCACTTTTCCTTAGGGCATCAATATCTATTCCCCAATTCAGTTCTTCTTTCAGATCATACGGTCTCAGCTTTGCTCCTACCAGGTTTGCCACCGATGAGTACGTAGGATAACCCGGATTTGGAATCAGTACCTCCTCGCCTTCATTCACAAACGCCATCGCGATGTGCATGATCCCTTCTTTGGATCCCATCAGCGGAAGGATCATCGTTTCCGGATCGAGTGTGGTGTTGTAGGTTTTTGTATAGAAATCAGCGATCGCTTTCCGGAACTGCGGAATGCCTTTGTAATTCTGGTAGCCGTGGTTAGCCGGATTTTTAGCCGATGCAATCAGTGCATCAATCGCGCTGGAAGACGGAGCCTGATCCGGACTACCGATTCCCAGGTTGATCACCCGAAGGTCCGGTGTATCCAGGCTGCGCACCTCTGCCAGCTTCCGGCTGAAGTAGTACTCCTCTACATTTGCAATTCTGTTCGCTGTCTTGATCATATCAAATCGTACTTCGTAATTCGTTCCCGATAGCTATCGGGATCGTACTTCTATTTGTATTCTATTTTCGCTTTCTTATACTCTCCCATCACATTCAGGTTCTTCACCTGACGCATCACTTCCTTCATAGCCGTGTCATACTGTTTGCGTTTTTTCCATTCTACGTCAATATGAATAGAGTATTCGCTGGGCCTGCCGATGATCGGTATGGATTGTATTTTCGAAAGGTTAATGTTGTTCTCTTTGAAAGTCATCAGTGCATCTGCCAGGCTGCCTACTTCGTTGGCCACTTCGAAACACATGGATGCTTTGTTGCTTTCTACTTTTCCGTTTCTTCGTTTATCGAGCACCAAAAAACGCGTAAAGTTTTTCTTATGCGTTTCGATTCTTTTCTCAAGGATGTTCAGCCCGAATTTTTTTGCTGCGAACTCATTGGCAATGGCTGCTGTATCTTTCAGTTTCAGCTCCTTCACACGTTTGGCTGACAATGCGGTGTCATCACTTTCGCGAATCTCCTTTCCTTTCAACCCAAACAAAAACTCTGAACACTGTCGGATGGCCATGGGGTGTGACTCAATGGTTTTAATATCTTCCAGTTTCACACCGGGCAACGCCAGCAAGTGCATGTGAATAGGCAGGTAGAGCTCACCAATGATGTTGAAGTGATAATCCTGCAGGAGGAAATAATTCGGAAGGATACTTCCTGCGATAGAGTTTTCAATCGCCATCACCGCGAAGTCACTGGAACCGTTCTTCAGGCTTTCACACAACTGATGAAAAGACAGGCACTCTATCGTTTCAATGGGTTCATTGAAATAGGTAAGTGCAGCCACCTCATGAAAACTGGCTGTGATACCCTGAATTGCAATCCGTAATTTTTTCTTCTTCGCCATGTATCAATTCCTAAAAATCCTATCAAAAAAAAAGTCCCGGCTTTCCGGGACTTCTTTGAGTTATTTGTTAACCTTCTTAACAACACACCACTCTAGAGTCCCGCGCGGGTTCTAAAAAAGTAGTAGTAAAAATAAAAGAAGGTTGTGTTCTTCATAACTGTGCTATGGCTCAAATATAATTGCATTTCGGGCTGAGTTGCAAGAGTGTAGGTGATCTTTCTTCGATAATTTTGTTAAAACTAATGCTTGTTAGCGCGTTGAAGGCATAAGACGCTAATCGTTTTCCGTTATTCGTGTGCCAGGGCATGAGCGTGGTTTAAGCATATATCAACCCACACCAACACCTGCTACCGGTAGGCAGGATTAGCGGATAACAATTAACTTTAAACTTTAGACCGTAAACATTTAAACTCATGAAAACCATATTCCGATTAGCCATAATAGCACTTATCACCATCCTCGCTTCCTGCGGACAAAAGTCGCATGACCATGAAGGGCATGATCACGATCATGATCACGCACACGATCATAGCCCTGACTCCGAAACGGGACCTAACCAGGCGCTCTATGATGAGGTGATGAAAGTACACGATGAAGTGATGCCCAAGATGAATGACATCTACAAACTCAAACAGGACCTGAAGAAGAAACTGGACGAGTCAAAAGACCTCGCTGACGACAAACGAAAAGAAATCGAAGCAACCATTGCCCAGCTGGATTCTGCCAGCGATGGCATGATGGTATGGATGCGTGAGTTCAA
>DASXWH010000013.1:0-12983 GCA_036503775.1 Ohtaekwangia sp. | reverse complement strand
ATCTGATAAAACCAATGGTGTCCGCTTTGTCCGGATGATGTGATCGGGTGTTAAGGGCCCCTGATCTGCTATGCGGCTCAATGCAGGATGATTACTGAACATCACACTGATGTCTGAATCATCGAGATGTGCCAGCACCGGTTTCCTCCAGACATCTGAAACCTGTTTTCTGAGTCTGGCCACACGAAGCGGATCTGCTGAACGATCACCAGAAGGCTTGATATTCAAATTGGCATTTTTCTCCAGAAAGTCTTCTGCTTTCGAAACAATTTCAATCATACGTTCATAACTCACCTTCGGATCATCATGAAATGTGAACACACCATGATGCTGAAGGATGATCCCGTCAATTTTACGCCAGTCGATATTTTTGGTAAGCTCGTAAATCTGCTTCGCCAGAATGAAGCCCGGCATCACATAGGGAACTATAAGTATCCGTTCACCATACAGATCATTTAATCGTTTTTCACCATCCCTGGAATTACTAATGGTGACAACTGCATCCGCATGTGTATGGTCAACAAATGCAAAGGGAATAATGGCATGAAGAATAGCTTCTACAGAAGGCGTTGGTGCGGCTGGGTTTGTCATGGCCATCCGTTGATACTTGACCATTTCAGCATCATTCAACGCAGTGAGTTCTGCCATTTGCAGCAATGTCTTCAACTTAACAGGAGCAAATCCGGCTTCCTCAATAGTGGCCAGATCCCATCCACTACCTTTCACGTAAATGATATCTTCCTCTTCACCGAAAATATTTTTCTCTTTTGTTTTGACCGATGTATTTCCACCACCGTGCAACACCAGGTCTTCTTCAATACCTAATAAACGTGATGTGTAAACCCTTAGCTTTAAGGGATCGTTATTCAGCTTCTTAGCTTCTGATTCATTCCAGGAACTTTTCACTATGTACTATTTATTTTCAGGGAACAGGTTCAAAATACTTTTTTCGTTCGCTTCACAAATTCCGCGTTCAGTGATCAATCCGGTCACTAATCGCGCAGGTGTTACATCAAATCCATAATTGGCAGCAGGACTCTTATCCGGAGTTATCAATACCTCTTTCACTTTGCCATCACAGAGTCCATCCATGAATTTCACTTCCTCTGCGTTCCGTTCTTCAATGGGAATTTCCGCGAGACCATCACGCATTTTCCAATCGAATGATGACGAAGGCAGGGCTACATAAAAAGGCACATTATTATCGCGGGCAGCTAATGCTTTCAGGTATGTTCCGATCTTATTGCAGACATCTCCTGTAACGGTTGTCCGATCCGTTCCGGTGATCACCAGGTCAACCATTCCATGCTGCATCAGGTGTCCTCCGGTGTTATCGGCTATAACGGTATGTGGCACGCCATGCTGGTTCAACTCCCATGCGGTGAGTTTAGCGCCCTGATTTCGTGGACGTGTTTCATCAACCCACACATGAATATCCAAGCCACTGTCGAAAGCCGCATAAATAGGTGCCGTTGCGCTGCCATAGTCTACAAACGCGAGCCAACCTGCATTGCAGTGCGTAAGAATATTAATACAGTTGTTACCTTTTTTATTTTTTATATCCTGTATCAACGCCAATCCATACTCACCAATGCGCTTGCAATACGCAGCATCTTCATCGGCAATGGCATGTGCAGTCTGTAAGGCTATCGCTACTTTTTCTGTGTGTGTACTTCCTTTTTCCATTGCGTGCAGTTGCCGGTTCACTGCCCAGGCCAGGTTTACAGCAGTTGGCCGGGTGGTAACTATTTTCTGGGCTGAGGCATTCAAATGATCGGCAAATGATTTTTTATCTGAAGCCTCCAGTGCTGCCAGGTACATACCATAGCCTGCAGCCGCTCCAATCAAGCCGGCACCGCGAAGGTGCATTTCTTTAATGGCCACCGCCATAGCGTCTACCGTGGTCAGATCTTCAATAACAAAATCATGAGGGAGTTTTCGTTGATCAATTATCTGTATCGTGCGTGCGTCATTTTCCTTTACCCAGATGGTACGGAAATGTTTATTGTTAACTCTCATTACCTAAAGCCAAATCAGAAGTGAAGAATTAAAGGTAGGGAATTTTGGCCATTTACCGGAACGAGAATACGTTTCCGAAGTTCAATCCAAAATGGAAAGAAGATGAAAAGCTGGATTGATTCAAATCTTCGAAATAAGCTGCATACATGGGATCGATATCAAAACTACGGTAGCCGATATTGTACGAAACAAAGGTGTCGATAGTAAAACCTTTAGCGTTGTTTCGTTTCATGATCCGGTAACCCAGTACAGGGCCCCATTCAATACGTTGCTCCACAGCATTAAATGTAAAGAGGTCATCCGGGTTTTGCAGGTTGATAGGCTCATTTACAAAATGACCAAAGTTTGTGAACCTGATCTCATGACCAAAGTACCACATGCCAGCCTTAAGGGGATTATAAAATTTCTGCCGTATGCTGATACTATAGCCCCTCAAAAATTTCTTTCCGGGGGGGATGTCCTCATCGGCTTTAAAAAATGGATCGCGTATTCCCACGAATTCAAATTCATGGCCTAACCTTTCCTGAAGGTAAAATTCCAAACATAACGGAAGTCTACCTACCGCAACCCATACCGGATTTGTTGCCACGATCACACCGTGAAACTCATTTGGTTTTTCATCGAAGTAATTGAAACCGCGTGCACGACTTTTTCCCTTGTATGAACTCGACTTCGATACCAGTGTTACAATCTCTTTGCTGGTCTTGTCATTGTAAAAAGGTTTGTAATACCCGGAAAGCTTCCCGTCTTTTTCATAGATCTCCCACGTGCCTGTTTTCAAATCGCCTTCGAGTGTACCTTTTGTCTGCAAGTTTCCATCGGGATAATAGCCGTAGTAGGTTCCCTTACCATTGTTGAAATCGCAGACCCCTTCCTTCTTTCCATCTTCATAATAAAATTCCCACTTACCCTGACGCTTGCCATCATTCAGTCTTCCCTTTGATTTCAACTTGCCACTGGGATAGTATTCACGGAATTCACCCGCGCCTTTGTCCAGCGTAGTTTCACTTTTTATGGTTCCATTGGCATTCATGGTTTTCCAGTAACCATCCTTCTTTCCGGAAACAAATTCACCTGAAGAGCTCAGTGCGCCATCTTCAAAATAATACTTCCAGTTGCCGGTGGCTTCATCATTTACATAGCTGCCCGTTGAATAGATCTTTCCTGTGGGGAAATATTTTGTCCATACTCCGTTCTTTTTGCCGTTATCAAAATCACCTTCACTTTCCAGCGTTCCGTCTTCTGCATACATACGCCAGTGCCCCACATTCTTCACACCCGATCGTGGGCCTTCACCCTGTACTTTTCCGGAATGAAAGTATTCGGTGTACCGGCCAAAGTCATCCGTAAACTCTCCCTCACCTTTGATCGCGCCATCTTCATAATAACTTTTCCAAACGCCAATACGCCTGTTGTCTTTATACTCACCTGTTTCTTTTACCTGGCCATTTTCATAGTATGATTTCCATTCACCTTCCCTGTTCTTTCCGTAAATAATTCCTTCCATACTTTTACGGCCTGATTCATAAAAGTATTCCCACATACCATAGTTTGCTCCTTTAAACAGAATACCACGCATTTTGAGTTTACCCGTCTCATAATAAAATTCCCAGATACCGCTGGTTTCGTTGTTGGCGAACTCGCCTTTTGATTCAATGCTTCCGTTGAGATAATATGAAATGTATTTTCCCTGCAGGATATTACGAACAGTATCCTTGACGATATAGATCTCTTTAACGTGTTTCTTTTCGGGATCGTGATACGTGTAGCGTGTTATTCCCTGGCCAAAGGAATAACTGATCATGAAACAGAGTGCTGCGGTATATAAATGATGGCGCACGGATCAAATCATACAGGTTAACAAAGATAACCAATTCTGGTTAGTCAATGGTCATTAAGTCAATGGTCATTAGTCGCTAGCCAATGGTAAATCCAGGTATTACTAATGACTATTGACCTGTAACTATTGACTCCACTGCTGCTTTTCCCCACTCCTGTTTTTCCTGTTCCGTCCACAGGTCAGGGAAGAAAATGATTCGCTGAAAACGCGGGGGTAAATATTTCTGCCAGTTGGTTCCACCGGTAGCTTTTATGTCTTCCGGATCTTTATGCAAATAACGGCCGGCCGATTTTAAATGCGCCAATGGCCACAACACATTTGCCAGAGTGTCAAACTCCCGAAGATTTTTTTTGATCTTGTCAGCATTTGGTGATGACGCATAGTGAGTAAGGAACAAATGCCAGATATTCTTTTCTTTCAACTTTTCACCCAGCTCATGAAAGTCGTTCATGTACTTTAATTCAAACTGCTGAAGCGTCAATGTTTTTTTCCCGGATGCCAGTTCCGTTGCACCACTGCGCCAGTAAAGCTTTTCGAGTTTGGAGCCCACTGTGGTATTGCGCATGGATTCGCGATCGTTCATGTTCACCAGGTTGATCATGTCGGTTGAGTACAATTCGATCATACGATATTGTGCGGATTGAAAACCGCTTGCCGGAAGCAGCGCCATGCGGAATTTCAGAAACTGTTCGCGTTCCATTCCATCTACCATTACATCAAAAGAGTGTTCGAGATGACGGAAGTAACGCACTACTCTTCCAAGCCGTGCTGTAAAGAATGTTTCGTCAGGGTGGTTATGGTTTGTTATCTGTTCAAGTTCATGCAGTATCAACCGGAAATACAATTCGGTGATCTGGTGATACATGATGAATACCTTCTCGTCAGGGAATTGTGTTTTTGGACTCTGAAGGCTGAGCAAAGTATCCAGGTGAATGTAATCCCAATAGGTTAAATAATCTGAATAAAGTAATCCGTCAAGGTATGATGACAGATCCTGCCCCATGGCATCGTATTTCGCCTGCAGCTTTTTGAGTTGTTCAATGAGATCGGGATCCACCGACTGATCAGCCATATGTTTATTCAATTAAGAATGTAAATTACTTGTGTAAATTTGGTGCGAAAGATAACTCATTAATCGAAACCTTATGTCAGCCAATACCGCAACTCCGGATGCAAAATCCAGAAAATCGATGAAGCAGGATGTTTACGAACAACCCGATTTCTATGCCATTGATGACCTGCTAACAGAAGAACACAAATTGATACGCAGCTCCATCCGTGAGTTTGTAAAACGTGAAATATCACCTTATATAGAAGACTGGGCTCAGCGCGCCCACTTCCCTTACGAAATCGTAAAAAAATTCGGAGATATAGGTGCATTTGGACCCACCGTTCCTACAGAATATGGTGGTGGTGGTCTGGATTACATTTCATACGGCATTATCATGCAGGAAATAGAGCGTGGTGATTCTGGTATGCGTTCTACCGCTTCGGTTCAGGGCTCATTGGTAATGTATCCGATCTATAAATTCGGCAACGAACAACAACGCAAAAAATATCTACCCAAACTTGCTTCCGGTGAATGGCTGGGCTGCTTTGGGTTGACTGAACCCGATCATGGTTCAAATCCCAGCGGAATGGTGACCAACTTCAAGGACATGGGTGACCATTATTTATTGAACGGTGCCAAGATGTGGATTTCAAACTCACCTAAAGCGGATGTAGCGGTAGTATGGGCAAAAAATGAGCAGGGCCGTATTCATGGACTTATCGTAGAACGCGGAATGCCGGGCTTCTCCACACCGGAGACGCATGGTAAGTGGTCGCTTCGCGCGAGCACTACCGGTGAACTTGTATTCGATAATGTAAAAGTTCCGAAGGAAAATTTACTTCCAAATAAAAACGGACTTGGTGCGCCATTGATGTGTCTTGACTCTGCGCGTTATGGTATTGCCTGGGGAGCCATTGGTGCGGCAATGGATTGTTATGACTCTGCCAGACGTTATGCTCTGGAACGAATTCAGTTTGGAAAACCGATCGCATCATTCCAGCTGGTACAGAAAAAATTATCGGAGATGCTTACTGAAATTACCAAAGCACAATTGCTGAACTGGCGACTGGGTGTATTGATGAATGAAGGTAAGGCTACAACACCGCAGATCTCCATGGCGAAACGTAACAGTGTGCAGATGGCGTTGGAGATCTCACGTGAAGCCAGGCAGATCCATGGTGGTATGGGCATCACCGGAGAGTATCCGATCATGCGCCACATGATGAACCTGGAGTCTGTTGTTACCTACGAAGGAACACATGATATTCACTTATTGATTTTAGGAAATCAGATCACGGGAATTCCAGCGTTCGTTTAATGATCATTAAGATACGCTCGAATCTATTCGCAGGTAATTCGTTTCGATTACTTTTTATACTTGTAGATGACAAAGTTGCCGATCGTTTCGGCCGCATAAAAATCAGTGAGGTCTGACTCCTTCAATGAAATTTTTCCATACGGATCATTGGTCTCGAAGATGAGCGAGAAATCATACTCACGCGAAGCCGGATGCTTTAAAAACGTATCTACCTGTTCACGTGATTCTGCCAGCAGAAAGGTGGATGACTTTAGCAAGCCCTGAAACTCAGCTGCATGATTGGTCTTGGTGATGAGAATAACCTGATTGGTATTCTTCATGAAATAATCACTCACCCCTACTTTCGGGCTGTTATAATTTTCGTGCAGGCTTTTAGCTCCGCGATAGGTATTCTGAAAAATACCATACACGATTAAAACAGAAAGAACCAATGCACTATAGCGCGCAAAGGGTGATATCGTTTTGAACTGGTCGAGAAACAATATCCCTAACACATAGAAGAACGGCACACACACCAGCGCGTAACGTATCCCCCAATTCAATCCACCCGTATTCGGAAATATCCAGGCGCTGCTCCCGTAAAAAAACAGAATACCCAAAAGCAAAATAGAAGTTACCTCGGGTTTACCTTTCAATCCGGCCCATACGCTTTTGAAATTCAGCGCAGCTATCAATAATACAAACAATGAAATCGGATCATACAAAATAGCCTTCGCGCAAAGTACAACTAGGATATAACCACCTTTCATCACCCGTTGCACCAATCCCAAACCTTCTGTCATCTGTTGCGAATGAAGCCCCATCGGATTTTTATAGATCAGGTAATTGAATACCATGAAGCCGAGTATTGAAACAGTTGCACCCGTCAAAAAGAAATACCGTTGCTTGTTCTTCAACCGGAAAATATCATGCAGTGACCACGCGATAAAAAACATGAGAATGAAGGCAGACTCGGGCCGTAACCACAAAGCGAAACCTGTAGCAACTCCCCATAGTAGAGCCGAAACGTTTGTTCCACTCTGCTGACTATAAGTTGACAACAGGTAGTAAAGGCCGGCAAAGCAACAGAGTGTGGCCAGGGTATGTTCCCAGAAAATTCCGGAGTAGACGGTTAGTGACGAACCAAAGATCAGTGCAATCAAACCAAGTGTGATAGCCTGACTGCTCACCTGGAGGTTTCGCCCCAGCCGGATGAACAAACCCCACAGAATAAAAACACTCAGCGCGGGAAGAATGTATAATCCATGAAATCCGAACATCTTATAGAAAGGAGCGGTAATCATGGAGAAAAACGGAGGGAACCCTGAAATTCTTCCCTCCGGAGTATCATAGACAAAGGGTTTGCGAAAAGGATATAAACCATCCCTCCACAGCTTGGCGGCCCATGCCGGTGGTTCAAGTTCCAGTTTGGAATCCCAGTCACCGGTAACATATTCCTTAATCATCATAAATTTTACGCCACCATCTTCAGAGTAAAAGATCTCTTCCTTCGCGAAAGACACGAGCATAATAACATACACTACACCCAAAGCATAGATAACCAAATTACGTTTCGATGACATAGCCATTAACCGGGGTTAGGAAACAAAAAACCTTTGAAAATAATACAGCGCAGGCTGATCCGGCAACTGGCCAATACTTTTAATTTCCAGTAGTCCCTGCAAACGATATTACCTGTTTGCATGTACCATTTTCTGCATCCTTCACATTAACTTAATTTTCATTAATCCTTTAAAAATCATATACTTGCACCCTATTTACCTTTGCAAAAAACCGCTCTGTGCATAAAAACTGTTTCGTTGTCATTTTTGTCCTGATCAGCTTATCAGCCCAGGCGCAGCTGGATGCGCTCTTTGCTCCTTTTGACTGCCGCGAGCATGCTGAATTCTTTCATTCTGAACCGGTCGCTGAACCTGTTATTGCTGCGGATACAATTGTCGTGGCAGAAGAATTAACCATTACCATTGACTCGGTAGACGGGTGGAAGTCCTGGAGTTTTGTAGAGAATTATTCCTTTGGAAAAGATCGTGGAGATATGCCCATGATCACAGACCTCAATTCCCTTCATCCTTTTTTCCGTGACAAAGTGAAACAGCTTATTCTGAATTGTAAGGCAAATGGCATTGAACTGGCCGTGGTGGAAGCCTATCGCACACACGCCAAACAACACGAATACAAAGTGAAAGGAAAAAAATACACCAGCTCAGGAGCAGGAAGATCTAAACATCAATATGGTCTTGCTGTAGACCTCGTGCCGATTGTTGATTCTGTGGCCGTGTGGGACAATACTGCTTTGTGGAAAAAAATCGGAACCACAGGTGAGAAACTTGGCCTTCGTTGGGGCGGCCGCTGGAGGAAGCCATATGACCCAGGTCATTTTGAATGGACTGGTGGTTTGACATCTACACATTTAACAGCAGGAATGCTGCCTGTTGTTCCGAATGTTGAACAGGCCTATCCTTGTTTGAAAGAAGATATTAAACAACTTCGTAAATACTGGTCTTCCTGGGAAACTTCACAAAGCGCACTCACGCGTAAGTGATATGAGGATCACCTTTCCCGATCATTTCTTTTTCGGAACAAGTACTGCCGCCTCTCAAATAGAAACTGCCTGCGATCACGACTGGCAGGGCTTCAAAGCACGTGATGGTTATGTATTTGATCGGACTACAGATCATGAACTCCGCATGGAGGAAGATATTGAGATCATTTCTTCCCTGGCTCCTCACTACCGAATGAGTTTGCAGTGGAGTAAACTTCAGCGTGAGCCTAACGGAAAATTTGACCCGGAAGTTGTTCAGCACTATCATACTTTTTTGCAAAGACTTAAAGCGAAGGGCGTAAGCATTATGATGGTGTTACATCACTTTACCAATCCAAAGTGGTTTGCACAGGCCGGAGGCTGGGAAAAAGTTGAGAATATTTCGCGTTGGATTGACTACTGTAAAAAAGTAGTCACTGAATTCGGTCAGTATGTTTCCTACTGGAATACATTTAACGAACCGAATGTTTATGCCAGTTATGGATGGATCACATCTTTCTTTCCTCCACACAAGATCAACCCGGTGACAGCGGGAAGAGTGGTGCAGAACATGGGAAAAGCGCATGACGCAGTGTATGATTACATTAAGTCAACGTACCCTGAACAACCCGTGGGCATTTCGCACAATGCCACAATCTTTTCGGCTGAAAATTTATTGGGTTGGTTTCCGGCCCGTCTCGGTGACTGGTGGTTCATGGAATTTGTCCCAAATCATTTCACTAAAGTTGATTTTTTTGGAATGAGTTATTACGGCCGTATACCACACGATCCACTGCCTATTACTTATCTTGAAACTCCGCATAAGATGAAGGCGCTTGGCAGACGCCATGACGATATATGGGAATATCACCCGGAAGGTCTGCGTACCTGCATTGAGCGGTATTGGAATAAATACAAGAAGCCGATCATCATCACGGAGAATGGCGTCTGCGATGAAAGTGATTTTTTGAGACTTCAGGCTATACAGGATTATGCTGTAATTATCCATCAGGCTATCAAAGATGGTATCGACATACGCGGGTATTACTTCTGGAGTACATGGGACAACTTTGAATGGCACCTTGGCCCCTCAATGCGTTTTGGGTTGTATGAATGCGATCCTGAAACCAAACGAAGGCTCCCCCGCCCGAGTGCCGGCTTATACAGCAAACTGGCGCATTCCAAAAAAATTACGGTGCAACACCATACGGAAGCACTCGCCTGAAATTATTATCTTGAGGTACGTGTTTATTGATTCCTGAATTGATTGAAATTTCACTTATCCCCTAACATGAACAAAAGGTTTATTGCGCTGCTGATTTTTGTTATTACTGCTTCTTCAGCATTTGCTCAGGACAAGAAAGAATTTTTATATGTGGGCACGTTCAGCGTGCGGGGCAGTGAGGGTATTTATGTTTATTCATTTAATCGTATCCGGAAGACACTCACCCTTGTTCAAAAAGCTCCGGCTTTGGAAAGTCCAACGTATCTTTCCATTCACCCATCCGGAAAGTTTTTATATTCTGTCAACCGGGGCAAGGCTGAAGAAAATGATACGGGTGGTTCTGTAAGTGCTTATGGAATTGACCCTAAGACGGGAATGCTCAGCGGACTCAACCATCGCTCATCTTTTGGCGCTGCACCCTGTCACATCAGTTTTGACAGAACCGGTCAGTATGCTTTTGTATCCAATATTACCGAAGGCAATTTAATTGTGCTGCCTGTGTTTGAAGACGGCCTAATCGGTAATCCCACCGATTCCAAAAAATATACCGGTAGCAGTGTAAATGCCAAACGCCAGGAAAGTTCCCATGTACACTCCGCACAGGTTTCACCGGATAACAAGTTTGTTTATGTTGCAGATCTGGGAACCGATAAAATGTATATCTACAAATTCAATGTCTCCAATGGTAAACTGGAGGATGCAAAAATGCCTGAAGTAATCGTTGCTCCGGGCAGCGGACCGCGGCATTTTACTTTTAACGCCAAAGGTTCTCAGATCTACCTCGCTGAAGAGCTGACATCATCCATTGGAATATTTTCGGTTAACAAACAAAGCGGAGAGCTGGCTGTTGTTCAGGATACTATTCCTTCCTTATCTCCATCATTCAAAGGACAGAATACCAGTGCAGATATCCATCTTCATCCTTCCGGAAAGTTTTTATACCTGTCAAACCGGGGAGCAAATACCATTGTTATCTATAGCGTTGATGCCGAAGGAAAAATTAAATGGATAGGAGAACAACCATCACTGGGCAATACGCCACGGAATTTCTTTATGGACACCAAAGGAGAATATCTTTTTGTAGCCAATCAGGATTCTGACACTATCGTCATATTCAGGATCAATCCCAAGACAGGAAAACTCACCCCCGTTGGCAAGCCTACTAAAGTTCCATCACCGGTATGTCTGAAGATGGCTGCCTTCTCTTCCAAAAAGTAAAATCAAGAAAGGTGCACGAGCTAACGTGCACCTTTACCAATTACCAACCCACAGTTACTGTGCAGGTATCCGTATAAACGGTAACACAGCAGCTGTTACACCATCCCCATACCTGGGCATTACATCCGGTAGTTCCGAACTCAATTTCACATGTAATTTCAATGATCTGAGCGCGGCCTGATTCTGTATTGTACTTCTTGTTCTGTTCTCTCAGGCTTTCCAGATGTTTGAACTGCGAACTGATTATAGGCGCAGATAACATTGACCGGATAGGCTCAGAAGCATTGTACTTAACAGTACTTGAATATGCAAAAGCATTTACGGATGCATAAATCCCATCGTGCGCAACCAGATCATTACCAGAGCCGTCATCCATGAAAGCGATTTCGTCCATGATCACGCTGATGGGCATAGCACCCTCATCAGAGAAATCAGTAAATACCAACTCCCTGACATACTGGGCACCATCCAGGTTTCTGATACGTGCATCCAATAATGAAACATTTTCCTTAAACACTTTGTCAGCTTCGACCCTTTTAGCAGAAGATGCTATCTGTTCTTCTTTAGAACATGAAAACACAACGAGTGACAATAAAAAAAGAACTTTGAATTTGATTCTCATAGATTTTTAGATTAAGGGGAACCAGAAATCTGTCTGGTACAGGGTCTTTGCAAAGAGTAATTAAATCAACCAGTAATAATTGATTATATCAACCCTTGAAAAATCTGGTATCAGTGATAAGTACCTGACAACCAACCTGAAAAAATTATTCGCTTATAAAAATTGAATTTGAGAGATACGGATAGATTACCGCGTTGGGGAAATTTTATCGCACATTCACAAACTAATAAATTATTAAATGGTCAAGAGCCGGTGAGCTGTATGATCTCATTCCATAGTTCGCTGGCAACGGGGATACCTTTAGACATATTTTCTTTCCGGATATGATCAATGTTCTCACTCGGATATCGAACTGTCTTTCCGGAAACAGTTTTAGATTGATGATAGTCATCGAGAACAGCCTGGATTGATCTTTCAATCACGGGATGATTTCCAAGCTTACGGATATCGATAGCAATAAATACCTGCGACAAGGCATGTTCTGCCGGACGTTTTGATATTTCAGAAGTAGAAAGCCCTCCTGAAAGAATAGTCGCCAGCAGATCCAGCAACAGCGACAAGCCTGCACCCTTCCAGTACCCAACAGGCATCACCCGTTGTGAGTCCATGATCTTCTGCGGATCATCGGTGAGATTTCCTTCCGTATCATATCCACCTACAACTGGCAGCTTCTCTCCTTTCTTTACATACAGATCCAGTGCACCATAAGAGTATTGTGACATTGCCATGTCAAGTACTATTCCATCATCACCATAGGGCAATGCCACTACCAGTGGATTATTTCCAAGCCGGCTGTCAATTGCTCCCCACGCTGGCATGTTACCCATCGTATTTGTCCATCCGATAAAAATGAAACCTTTTCGTGCAGCGTGCCAGCCGTAATATCCGCCACGCATCCAGTGATTGGTGTTTGCCATCGCTACACACCCGATGCCTGTGGTGCCAGCAAGTTGAATCGCCCGATCCGTTGCGGTAAGTGCATTCATTGGCCCAGGGCCAAGATTTCCATCCCATTGTTCAAGCGCTCCGAACCCGCCTGTACGCGAAGGTTCCTGATCAACTTTCACATATCCTTTGTCAATGTAAGAGATGAAACGGGGGAAACGGTTTACTCCGTGGGTGTAGATTCCTTCGAGACTATTTACCGTAAAAACTTCCGCACAACGTGA
>DASXWH010000012.1:0-4982 GCA_036503775.1 Ohtaekwangia sp. | reverse complement strand
TTCTTCCAGAAGTTTTTCCGGAAGTTTACTTTCAATGCTTTCGGGTGTATAGAATATCCGGAAATTCTTTCCGATCACCTCATCGGCCCGATATCCTTTAATGTGTTCGGCTCCGGCATTCCAGTTTTGAATATCACCTTCCGTATTTAAAAGTATTATGGCGTAATCCTGAACCTCGGCAATCATCTGGTGATAGCGTTCTTCACTCTCCCGTAAGGCTTCATTTCTCTGTTGTAATTCGGCTGTGAAACTCCGGAGCTGGTCTTCAATAGCTTTCTTTTCGGTAAGGTCACGTGTTACCTTCGAGAAGCCAATGATTTCATTGGTATCACTGTGCAAAGCTGTGATGGTAATGCTCCCCCAGAAACGGGTTTGATCTTTCCGGACACGCCAGCCTTCGTGTGTTACTCCTCCGGTCTCTGCAGCTTCTTTAAGAAGCTTGTCAGGTAATCCGGTATTACGATCTTGTGGCAGGTAAAAGATCTTAAACGACCTCCCGATAACTTCTTTCTCCTTGTATTGTTTTATTTTCTCAGCACCCTTGTTCCAGTTTTGAATAATGCCTTCCTTATCCAGAAGGATAATGGCATAATCCTGGACCTCAGCAACCATTTTATGATAACGCTGTTCGCTTTGCTTCAACTCCTCAAGGGTTTTGATCAGCTCAAGCGTTTTCTCTTCGATATGATTTTGAGGATTCAGTGATTCTGCCATTGGATCAGCTTTCATATCCGAAGCGTGTTACCGAACGGAGTGTTGTAAAAGAACAAAGCTAATTGTTGAATCGGATTAAGACACACGGCAAATTGGTTAGGCCTTACAGATTAATGAGGTTTGTGCAAAAATCAGCTTCCTAAAAAGATATGCCAGTGACAAATTGAACCGAGATGATGATATATGGTCTCATTTCGGGGTCTCCCTTACCTTATTTCTACAGTATACGGAAATTTCACGCAAAATGTATGATCTAATCAGTTGATAATCAGATAACGGTATATCTCTGACGTATCCTGGACGTACGCAGTTTCGATTGTGTAGAGGTTGAAGTGTAGGTGTTTTTAGCGGGGAAAATCCCTTCCATTATAGTTTTATGTAAACGTTTGCATGAGGTGCAATCGTTGAAAATCACCCAAACCAATAAATCTATGATGCTCCGATTTTTACTGAAAAGAATGGTCATTCTTTTATTACTGATGGTGGGTTTTATACAGGCCCAAACTCAGTGTTTTCTTTCCACAGCAGGCCAGCAGGTACGTAATCAGGCAGGTCAGAATGTAATCCTTCGCGCTATGAACCTGGGTTACTGGCAGGTACAGGAAGGTTATATGATGAACCCCCAGAACGGGAATCTGGTGAACTGCCAATGGAAAATGAAGAAACGGTATTTCGATGCCGGCCAGACCGATGCGCAGGTTGAAGCCTTCTACCAAAGCTGGCGCGACAACTTCATCACCAAGGCTGACATTGACTACATCGCTTCTCTTGGCTTCAATGCTGTTCGGATTCCCATGCACTATGAGTTGTTTCTTACCACTTCGCAGCGGAGTGTTCGTAACAGTGTGATCCGGAATATTGCCAATCACGATAGTTATAAAAACTTTCTGCAGGGAGAACTCAATGCTAATCGCCTGTTCACCGATGCGAACCTCGAAGGTTTCAGACTTATCGATCGCGTGTTGGGTTGGTGTGCTTCCAATGGACTTTATGTTATTCTTGATCTTCATGCCGCTCCTGGCGGACAGGGAGCTGACCAGAATATCTCTGATCTTTTTTATGCTAACGATTTGTGGAATCAGCAGGTGTTTAAAGATGTGACCAATAAGCTATGGGAGAGAATTTCGGCCCGCTATAAATCGGAAGGTCGCATTGCCTGGTATGAACTGATCAACGAACCGAATCAGGTGCCTAGTAATCAGGTGATCCATGATTTGTATCAGCGTATGATCACAACTATTCGCAATCAGGGTGATAATCATATCATCATGATAGGTGGAAATGGCTGGGGTAACAACTATGATTATATGGAGCCCTACACATTTTCCCCTAACTGGGGATTGATCTATAGCTCGCACCGGTACTGGATCAATGCCTCAGATGATTGGGTGAGAGATCCGAATCCGAACCAGATCAATCGTATGATCAATCTCACGGAGTTCAGAACACGACATAATGTTCCGGTGTTTGTTGGTGAGACAGGCGAGAATACAAATGAATGGTTAAGACAGAATATTGCCTGGATGGAAGAGTGGGGCATAGGCTGGGCGCACTGGACATACAAGCGCCATGATGTTGGTGAGAACGCAGCACTCATGCGTATAAGTGGTGCTTATCCTACCGATGGTGTATCGGTGATGTCAGCTGTGCTGAATAATATCAGGTATGCTAACAACATTAAGAATACCAATACCATTGCAGCAGTTACAGCACGTAACCCTGCACCCTGGACTACCGGATGTTACAATGGAACGACACCACCTGCACCAACGGCACCAATAGGACAAACCATCTGGTTGCGTGGAAATAACAATCAATATGTAAGTGGTGAAAACGGAACGGTACCGATGCGATGTAACCGCGCATCTATTGGTGGCTGGGAACAATTCACCGTGGTCGATGCCGGTGGTGGAAAGATCGCACTGAGAAGTCAGAATAAATATGTCTCATCAGAGAATGGCACTGCTGCAATTACCTGTAGCCGGGCTGCTATTGGCGACTGGGAAAAATTCGACTGGATTGTCAATGCCGATGGCAAGATATCCCTCCGTGGAAACAACGGCAGGTACATCTCTTCAGAAAATGGAGCAGCCAACATGACCTGTACACGAACTTCTATTGGTGGCTGGGAGGCTTTCAGCTGGGGAACCGGAACTTCAGGAAGACTTGCTTCCGCACCTGCTGAAGTGGAAGAGGTAGCAGCTATGGAACAGGGGGGATTCGAAATATTCCCGAATCCATCGGTTGGCTCAGTTACAATCCGTGTGTTAAAACCCTCAATGGTTTATATGATGGATATTCACGGAAAGAGCGTGTTGGAAAAGAATGTACAGGAAAGTGCTACGGTTGATAACATCAGTGCAGGAATGTACCTGATCCGGATCAGTAACAGTGACGGAGCGGATACAAGAAAATTGGTTGTGCGATGAATCTCTCTGGGTTCTTTGCGTAATTTCTCTGTACGCTCTGCGGTTAAACTTTTGGTAGACACAGATTTTAAAAAGGTCATCCGGTTCATGGATGACCTTTTTCATGAATCTGATATTGCGCTCATCAGAATTTGAAATATATTTGCCCTCCTGTTCGGGGATTAGCTCAGCTGGCTAGAGCGTGGCACGAGACGCGCCAAGGTCATCGGAATTGAATCCCTGTATTATTAATTAAAGGATAGGATAGGATATCTAAAAAAAGGAATTGGGGGATTAGCTCAGCTGGCTAGAGCGCTTCCATGGCATGGAAGAGGTCATCGGTTCGACTCCGATATTCTCCACAAACAAAACGGGCCATCTCATTTGAGGTGGCCCGTTGTTTTATAATAGGTAGCTCCTACGAAGCTGAATTCTTATCAAAAAGATATAAGTAAGGTGCTCCTAGCAGTTGTAATTTGCTCCGCAGGAGCACCCTACCTATAGAAAACAAATTGAAATCGTTAATGAGCTCCGTAGGAGCTTCCTAAATTTCAGGGAACGTTCAGTCCCAACCATTGGCGCGGATAATTCCCAGCTCCAATCCCCTCAACTCGGCTAATCCCCGCATTCTTCCAATGCAGGAGTAACCGGGATTGGTAACTTTTTTCATGTCGTCCATCATCTGATGACCATGATCCGGACGGAATGGAATAGGCGTTTTTACCTGTTGCTGAATGGCCAGAATTTCTTTCATCACTGCATACATATCAGTATCACCATCCAAATGGTCGGCTTCAAAGAAGTTTCCATGCTCGTCACGCTTTGTATTCCGGAGATGAACAAAATGAATTCGTTTTCCGATCTTCTTCGCCATAGCGGGCAGGTCATTGGAAGGATTGGCCCCCAGTGATCCGGTGCAAAAACAAACACCATTACTTTCGATCGGAACTGACGACAGGATGAAATCAAAATCAGTTTCCCTGCAGGCAATGCGTGGCAATCCGAGAATATCAAACGGAGGATCATCGGGGTGAATGGCCAGCTTGATTCCATGCTCAGCGGCCACGGGAGAAATTTCAGAAAGGAAATATTTCAGGTTGTCACGCAGTGCCGTAGGATCAATGTTATCGTAAGGCTTCAGGCGTTCACGCATCTCTTCTACGGTCGTTTTCTTTTCTCCCGGAATTCCAAACATGATGATGCCAGCCAGGTCATCGAGTTGTTGTTGTGAATATTGCTTGAAGCGTTTTTCAGCTTCGGTTACGATCTCTTTTGAATAACTGGCATCTGCATTCTTTCGCTTGAGGATATAGATGTCAAAAACAGCGAGATCAAACCAGTTGAAGTATAATGCTTTAGAACCGTCATTCATTACCAGATCGAGATTGGTACGCGTCCAGTCATTTACCGGCATAAAGTTGTACGTCACAATGTCAATACCACACTTGGCTATGTTTCGCAGTGACTCTTTATATTGATCAATATACTTTTTATAGTCACCGGTACGCGTCTTGATGTCTTCGTGAATGGTCACACTTTCAACCACATCCCAGTTGAAGCCACCCATTTTTAATTCCGCTTGCCGTTTACGGATATCATCTACAGTCCACACTGCACCATGAGGTACATGATGCAATGCGGTAACTATACCTTGCGCTCCGGTTTGTTTGATATCCTGAAGGCTTACCGGATCATTTGGTCCGAACCATCGCCACGTTTGTTTTAGCTGCATATATTTTAATACGATCTGAACTTCAAGTTTACAATATGATTGATGGGCATCCAAGCAATGACGCAGGGATATCTGTGCAACAGGTTATGCAACAAAATGGAAGTGGTTAAAATAGTTTTCCCGCAGAT
>DASXWH010000011.1:0-23738 GCA_036503775.1 Ohtaekwangia sp. | reverse complement strand
CGAGCTTCAGTTCCGGATTGTCGGGTTGCAAGGTAGTATACACCACACCTAAACCCGGCAGGTAATACACTTCACTTTCATCACCGAAAATGTAGGCGTTAAGGTATCGGGCGATCTCTATGGCTTTCTCATAAGAGACCGAATTAAAAAAACCGGAAGCGCGCATGGAACCTCCGTCTTCATTCACCCAGAATACCGGGATCCATTCAGAAGTTTCCCTGGAATACGTCTGTATGCTGTCTGGAAAATCTTCTTCAACATACCGGAGATCCTTCAGCTGACGAACACATTCGATCCATTCTTCTGTGGTGATCGGAATTTCTGTTTCCAGATCATCTTCCAGCCGGGCGATGTGTATTTCGTAAGCCATGCAATCCGTTTTGAATATTACCTATCTAATCCTATTTGATCTGATTCTTCTAAACAATCTAATCATTAACCAAATAAAAATGGATATAGCTATGATTAAAACAATTGAGGCTACAATAAGAAGCATATTATCCATTACGGTTGCCTTAAATGCCAAAACCCTAAATAACAAATTACGACTGCTCATTAAGTCGCTTTCAAAACCGTAATCATGCGCTAAGGCATACGCGGCAAGCGCAGTTTGAACATCATGGGTTAAGGCTGTCACATTTCCAAGCTCAAAAAGTATTTGTCCAACAATTACATCTTTAGGCTTGACAAACGCCATTCGCTCGCTGAGTTGAAATCGGATTTGTTTTTCCAATTCCTCAAGATTCAGGGCATTAACATTATTAGGCTTTCTTTCAACACCGAAGTCAAGCCCAAGAATATTGAAATATTGTAATGAATCCGGGTTATTCCTGAATCTGATTTTTGCTTCCAATATCTTCACATGAATCCATTCGGAGGATCTATGTGATTTCGGGTCTATTTTAATTGCTTTCTTGATGTAGTGCAGCGCTGAATCGTTTTGTCCCGTGAGCTCAAATGCAGTTCCCATATTAGAGGCAACAGCATATATCCCGGGTTGAACCTGTTCAATTTCACGATACAGGGCAATGGCTTCATCATATCGTCCCAGGTAAATTAGAATAGCACCGATATCCGATTTGACTTCAAAAGAAGGTGTTGCATTATACTTCCGCCTGAGTTCACTCAATTCCCGCTTTAAAACTTCATGATTTAGGTCACGGACATGAATGCCGACCAATCCCTCAGACTCAACAACCTGTCCGTTAATAAGTGTATGGAATTCATTTATACATGCAATACCTGGAGTAGTGAGAAGAAAAAAAGCAAGAATCAGATTCTTTTTCATCCTTATATGATATCACTTCACAATCGTAAACTCCACCCGCCTGTTCAGCTTCCGGGTGGCTTCATTATTATTATCTGCGATCGGTTTTGTACCTCCATATCCTTTACCGGCAATCCGCGATGATGCCACACCTTTGCTTACCAGGTAATTCTTAATCGTGATCACCCGCTGTTCAGAAAGCTGCCGGTTCAATTCCGGATTACCCACATTATCGGTATGACCGGCCAGTTCAATTTTTATAGCCGGATTATCTTTTAATACTTTCAGCAGACGTTCAATTTCCGGATAGCTCTCCGGAAGCAGATCCGGTTTACTGCGCACGAAGAAGATGTTATTCATCGCTACGGTCTTACCAATCTCGAAAGGCATCAGGTAAAGGTCCTGGTGTACTTCCTGGTAAGTGCTGATCGTGCTGAGGTCAAGGTTGTTGCTTTCCGAAAGGAATCCTTCGTGTTCGGCCAGGAATCCATATACTTTGCTATACGGCAAAACAATGGTATAACTTCCGTCAGCCGGGTTGGAACGCGCTATCCCCATCTCCTTTCCATTACTTAAATCATGATACGTGATGGTGGCCTCCAGCGGAGCGTTGGTTGCTTTGTTAAATACCTTTCCGGATACCATCACCACCGGCTCGGGCTTTACTTCATCCACCAACCGGATGCGGTAGATATCCGACTTGCCATGACTTTTATCATTTGATACGATGTAGGCAAAATCACCAGCAGCCGGTACGGTGTAGTAAGCATCCCAGTTGGCGGTGTTAACCCCGTGGCCGAGGTTCACCGGCTCCGACCAGTTCTTCCAGGAGTGATCCAATCGCTTGGAATAGAAGATATCGTGGCCGCCATATCCAGGCTTGCCGTTGGTGGAGAAATACATCGTCTTTCCATCCGCTGCGATAAAAGGTGTGATCTCTTCACCATAACTGTTAATAACCGATCCCATGTTATCGGGTTCAGACCATGAGCCATCATCCTGCAGAAAGGAAACATATAAGTCGTTGCTTCCAAAACTGATGTCGCGCTCAATAGAAGAGACCAGCACTTTACGGTCCGGAGAAAAGGCGAAAGAAATTTCTTTGGCATAGTTGTAATAACCCTGTACCTCCAACTTTTCTGGTGTTGCCCATCCATGTTTGGTACGATTGGAAACCGACATCCCTTCATACTTATTCCAGACGCCATCCTCCAGCTTATACTCACCATTGATAAACAAGGTATTGTTGTCCGGTGGCGCATTGATGATGAAGTCATGTTCCACTGTGCTCAGCGGGAAACCAATGTTCTTTCTCGGGTTCCAGCTTCCATCCGCTTTTCGGGTGGAATACCAGATATCTGATTTTTCCGCACTTTGTGTATTACGCGGATCACCTTCAACCGAGATATACAACGTATTGCCATCCGCACTGATCACCGGCATGACTTCTTCATGAGCCGAATTAATGGCTGTGCCCAGATTCTCTTTTTCATGTGTCAGGGTAGATGTCGACAGATTGATCCTGAACTTCTGTCTTATTTTCACATAGTCCACATCGATGATGCCCTTTGAATACACGGCAAATCCCATGAAGGAACCCCAGAACGCTGTACTGCTGAGCGTAAAGATCTTTTCATGATTAAAATAGAAATTGACAACAGCTCCTTTTTTTTCGATCCCAAATACATTTCCGGCAGGGTTTACCGTCACCACCGGTGAATCGGTTTGATAGTAGGTATACTCCAGCTTCTCATTACTGTTCTCGCAGAAGATTAACTTGTTATCGGCCGACAGTAAATAATAGAACCATTTGTTGTTTTTGCTCAGGCGTGTATCGGCAAAGTAGATTCCATACATCAGGTCCGGGCCAGATACTTTGATGATACGCGACTCAAAAAAGAAGTCCTTGCGCGGGTCAACCTGAAATTCCTTGCTGGTGTAAGCACCATCACCGTGAAAATTATTCATGCGCAGATGCCCACCCGAAATAGAGAATTCTTTCTTCTCATCTTTTTCCAGGAACCAGATGCCCGCGTTGTTGTTAAAATTTTCGTCTGTTATGATATCCGATTGCGCCAGGGTATTCGCGGACATGAACAAAATGATACTAAGAGAGAGGGCTTGACGAAACATTATAAAGTTTAAGGTTACAGGTTTAAGATTTAACGTCTAATGTTCAGGCTATTGAAAAATATCACGGTTACTGCCGATTTCATAAACTGCTTTTACACCGCCATGGTGTGTCAGGTATCCGGCAACCGACTCAGATTTTTTTTCACCACCGGATTCATATTCTATATCTATACTGCAATCACCGGGGATCCTGATCCATACGGTTTTGGAATCGCCCTGCTTCAGTTCGGCTATTTCCTTTTCTTCGCATCCATGAATTTGTATGGACCTCAGATCGTGGCTGGTAGTATTGCTGAACGTAATGCGTGCATAGCCAAAAAGCAGCGTGACAAGATACGTATAAAGAATAGCTATGGGAATATTGGCGAGGATAACTCCCAGAATTTTCAGTGCCTCGGCCATGGCTATTTTCCTGCGTAAAAAATTGATCAGGACAAGGGCAATGAAAGCCCAGCTGATCACGATAGAGGTGACCAGAAAGGCGTATCCACCTGCTGCTACTTTTGTTGATCCGGTAAAACAGAACAGAATGAAGATGGCCGTTCCGATGGAAAACAGTACTATGGCAAGTTTTATAGCGAGCTTCAGATTCATTTCAGAATTTACCAACCCACTAAAATAAACTTTTTACCTTCTCGTCACTGTTATAGCGTGCGAACTTAACTACAGAACCTTCCACCATGTCAAAATCGAAAGTTACCCTGGGTCATGTTTTTAAAACCATCATCTGGCCCCGCAGAAAACTCATCTTTATCGGACTGATCCTCATTGTGATAAGCCGTGCTGCGGGATTGGTTCCTCCCTGGGCTACCAAACCTTTTATTGACGACATTCTGGTAAAGGGCGATCTGAAAGACCTTCCCCAACTGCTGATCTTTGTGACGATAGCCATTCTTATTCAGGCCGTGACTTCTTTTTTGCTGACCAAACTTCTGAGCGTGGAAGCGCAGCACCTGATATCGGTATTACGGGCGCGGGTGCAAAAGCATCTGCTGAGGTTGCCTACCCGGTTCTTTGATAATCAAAAGTCGGGAGCATTGGTATCACGTGTCATGACTGACGTTGAAGGTGTTCGAAACCTGGTCGGCACCGGACTTGTTCAGCTTGTGGGTGGCGTTCTTACCTCTCTCATTTCTATTGGATTCCTGATCGCCATTAATCCGCTGATGACCTTATTCATTCTTCTGCCTATGTCGATATTCGGTATCATCACCTTAAAGGCCTTTGCTTATATCCGTCCCATATTCAGAGAGCGGGGAAAGATAAATGCCGATGTTACCGGAAGGCTTACCGAAACACTGAATGGTGTTCGCGTGATCAAGGGGTTCAATGCGGAAGCACAGGAGATTCGGATTTTTGAAGATGGTGTTGAAAGACTCTTTCAGAATGTAAAGAAGAGCCTCACCTCAACCAGTTTTGTTACCAGCTCGGGTACATTCCTGGTAGGGTTAGCCAGCGTGGGAATCATGGGACTGAGCGGCTACTTTGATCTGAGTGCCGGTGACTTTCTGCAGTTCACCATGTTCATGGTTTTCATGATCGCCCCGATCGTACAAATGAGTAACATCGGCAGTCAGCTTACGGAAGCATTTGCAGGACTTGACCGTACGGAAGAATTACTGAACATCCAGCCGGAAGACGATGGCACGGTCCGGACCACAAAGATCGGCCAGATAAAAGGTGACATTCGTTATGATACGGTGTCGTTTGAATATGAAGAAGGAAAACCGGTGTTGAAAGACATCAGCTTCACAGCGCCATCCGGTACCGTCACTGCGCTGGTAGGAACTTCCGGTTCCGGAAAAACGACCATTGCCGGGTTGGCTGCTTCTTACCTGAATCCAACTCAGGGCACAATTACCGTGGACAATGTTGATCTCGCCACCGTTTCACTGGACAGTTACCGGAGTCAACTGGGCGTTGTGCTGCAGGATGATTTCCTTTTTGAAGGAACCATCCGGGAGAATATTTTATACCCACGACCAAACTCTTCCGAAGACCATTTGCTGATGGCTGTTAAAGCCGCTCATGTGCATGAGTTCACTGACCGGTTTGAGAAAGGTTTAGACACCGTGATCGGTGAACGCGGAGTGAAACTTTCCGGAGGCCAGCGTCAGCGTATTGCCATTGCCCGTGCTATTCTGGCGAATCCGCGGATACTCATACTGGATGAAGCTACCTCCAACCTGGATACCGAAAGCGAAACGTTTATCCAGGAAAGTCTCCGCAGCCTGATGAAAGGACGAACCACATTCGTGATTGCACACCGGCTCAGCACCATCCGCCAGGCTGACCAGATCCTGGTCATTGAACAAGGTCAGATCGTTGAGCGCGGACGGCATGACGAACTGATTGAAAAGAAAGGAAGGTACTTCGAATTGTATACCTACCAGGCCAGAATCTGATCCGGCTATTCAGTATATTCGTTAATCTCCCTGGGTAACGAATATGCGAATTTCAATTCTGACGTTTTCCATTTTCATAATATTCTCCTGCAACACCGAGCGGTTCACGCAGGAGGATATCCGTCATGACTACCTTACGGTAAAAGATCATCAACTGTATTATGAAGAGGTGGGTGAAGGCGAACCGCTGATCTTTTTACATGCAGGGCTCATGAATTCTACGATGTGGTCACACCAGGTGGAGTTCTTTGCCAACCAGGGGTATCGCGTTATTTGTATCGATGATGTTGGTCATGGTAAAACAAAGGATGGAAAGGACACGGTGCGTAACGATGAAAACATCCTGGCGTTGCTGAATCACTTACGGCTTGAAAAGGCCAGTCTGGTCGGATTATCCTGGGGCGGCATACATGCATCTGATTTTGCTGTGGAATATCCAGATAAGGTAAACAAGCTTGTGCTGGTGTCTGCTGCTGTCAATAATTATTTCACCCGTGAACATGAGGACAGTCTCACCCTGGACCTGAGAACGCGTATGGATTCCGCTTTCTCTCAACAGCGATACGACACGGCAACTGAACTCTTTATTCAGACCTGGCTGATCGGTCCGCACCGTACAGCAGAAGCAGTGAGTCCGGAGACTATTGGCTACATGCGGAAAACCGTACTGGAAAAAATACAGGAGCACGGTATGGAAACCTGGACCAACCTGCGTGAACGGCCCGCCCTTCACGACCTTGACCAGATCACTTGTCCGGTGCTGATATTGACGGGTACCGAAGACCTGGAAGGAATTAAGAAGACTGCCGCCATTTTCAGGGATAGTATTCCCACCTCCTATCACATGGAGTTTTCAGGCGTAGCGCACATGATCAACCTGGAACGCCCGGATGAATTCAATCACCTGCTGCTCACCTTTCTGAAGGATTTCTAAGCCTCCCGGCTGAAAATCTGATCCGTCAAAATCTGAAAAAGTACGTTTCGGCAGAGCCGATTTAAAGTGCATAAAAACACTCCTGCAATCGAATGAATTTCGTTTAATATGGGTAAATTCCCTTACTCGTAAACGCTCACCCAAAACCCACATGCCATGAAAAAATCAATAGTAGTATTTGCTTATTGCTTGCTCCTGGCCTTGTCGGTAACGGCTCAGAAAGTCAGTGATGTTGACGCCATCAAAGCTGTTATCGAAAAAGAAACAAATGCCTTTTTCTCTGTCGACTATGAAACCTGGATGAACAGCTGGGTTCATGCACCACACGCTTACTGGTCTTTCGTAGACTCGACAGGCATCGTTCAGTATGAAGGATGGAGGGCCATTGAAATTGGATTCACAGATTACTTCATCACCTCAAAGCCAAGCGAATTTAAAGTTGAACGGGTATGGCAGGAAGTGCGCGTATACGGCACCGGAGCCTTTGCCCGATTCAAGCAGGTAGTCACTTCCAACGGAGTGCGTGGCGGTGAACAAACGGAGATCCGCATTCTTGAAAAGGAAAAGAATACCTGGAAGATTGTTCTGGTGGGTGTTCTGCGGAATAAGAAAAACGAGATCCTTAACTGACACATTCTGAAACAGAATTTCACGAGGGTGCGTCTCCTGGTGAAATTCTGTCTACGGATTCAAACAGCATTCCTTATACTTTTTTCCGCTTCCACAGGGGCATGGTGAATTGCGTCCTAATTTCGTTCGTACCGCTACCTGAGCCTTTATGACAGTCACAGCATCCTGATTGAAAGCCTTCGCCAGCAGATCATACAATTCCGGGTGATTTTTTTGCAGCAGATGCGGCCGTTCAAAAAAGTATTCACCGGCCACCGCCAGAAACTCCGTTTGGCTGGTAGCTCCGTAGCTGTCAATTTCATTTTTTCCTTTTATGATCTCCCGGGTTTTCTCCCGGATCAGTTCGAGCCATGGCAAAGCAAAAGCATGTTTGTTCAGCACTGTAGGAATGCCGTCAATAGCGCCATCCTCCTTGTCCAGCAGGTGAATAAATTCATGTATCCCTACATTTTTCCGGTCGCTCTGGTTGTCAAACCCCAGGTGCAGGGAAGGTTTTGAGAGGATCATTTTGCCTTCCATCGGGCCGCCACTCCCTACCATTCCGGTTATATAATCACCGGACTTGTTGTCCACCTGATACTGCTGATCGAACGCCCCCGGATATAACAACACGGTATCCAGAAAGGTATAATCCCACTCCGGAAAACCGAACACCGGTATCACGGCACTGCTTGCCACCAGCAAGCGATCAGTAAGATCCACGGTTACACCTACCCCCTCAATCCGTACCTTGTCGAGAAAGCGGAGTATATCCTGTTCGTATCGTTGTTTCCCGGCTTCATCCAGGTGGATATAGAAGGATACTTTCTGTAGCAATATGGAGCGCCATGCTGGTGGAAAAGTTGCTTCACGGGAAGGCTGTTGCTTCCGGTATCGCATGAGGCCCATACCCAGGCCAACAGCCATGACAGCGACAATGATCAAAAACATCATACAATCTTTCGATGTGTGGTTAAATTATTCTGATAATTTCCCTTCAATCAGTAACAAGTGAAAATATAATTATTTAACTTTTGGGTACTAAAAAACATTTTCACCGCTATGGCAAAGAAAGCTAAGAAAGCATCCAAAAAGACGGCCAAGAAAGCCGCAAAAAAATCAGCGAAGAAAGTCGCTAAGAAGGCGAAGAAAGCTGCAAAAAAAGTAGCCAAGAAGGCTAAGAAAGCTGTAAAGAAAGCCGCTAAGAAAGCTGCCGCCAAAAAGGGATCTATTGTAAAAACAGTAGCCCGGAAAGCGAAAGCAGTGAAGAAAAAAGTGGTTAAAAAAGCAGCTGACATTTCAAAAGCGATCACAACCAAAGCCGCTGAAGTTAAAGAAGCAGTAGTAGACAAGACTGCAGCTGTAGCAGGTGCTGTAAGTGATAAAGCTGCTGAAATAAAAGAATCACTGGAAAATAAACCTGAGGAACCTCAGCGAGATCTGTTCAACGGCTAATTTCAAAGCTGTACAAGCGGATGAAGAAGCGATGATCTGAACGTCATCGCTTTTTTTATTGTTCGGGATTTTAACCGATACTCGTCTACGCATACCATATTTGGAATGAGACGGTTCTTTTATCGACCTTTCGGACCTACAACCAGATACTTTTATGGACATCAATCCGATCGTATTATCCATACCGATTTTCTTTATCCTTATCGGAATAGAATTGCTGATTGAGCGCTTTACTCATAAAGACCTTTACCGGTTTCCCGATGCCATCGCCAACATCAGTTGTGGAATTACCTCGCAGTTGTCAGGGTTATTCCTCACGATCCTGGGCATTGGTGTCTATCACTTTCTCTTTGAAAATTTTGCCTTTTTCACCCTGGAAAAAAACTGGCTCTACTGGCTCGGGCTTTTCCTGCTCACTGACCTCGCCTACTATTGGGGTCATCGAATGAGTCATGAGGTGAACCTGTTCTGGGGTGGCCATGTGGTACATCACCAGAGTGAAGAATATAATCTTTCGGTGGCACTGCGTCAGAGTTCCTTCCAGGTAATCTGGACTTTCGCATTCAATCTGCCGATTGCCCTGCTCGGATTCAACACACTTGATTTTGCATTAATATCCGCACTGAATACCCTGTACCAGTTCTGGATTCATACGGAAACCATTGGTAAAATGGGATGGTTCGAATACATTTTCAACACCCCATCTCACCATCGGGTACACCATGGACGCAATCCAAAGTACATTGATAAGAACCATGCGGGGTCACTCATCATCTGGGATAAAATGTTTGGCACTTTTCAAAAGGAGGAAGAAAAACCTACATATGGAATCACCAAACCCATCAACAGCTGGAATCCTGTATATGCTAATGTGAGTCATTACATTGAAATGGGTAAGGACCTGAAGCGTATCCCCAACTGGAATGATAAGATCAAATACTTTTTTATGAAACCCGGCTGGCTGCCCGATTACCTGGGTGGATACCGCGCGGCACCGGAAGTGGATAAAGCCACGTATAAAAAATATGAAACACCGGCTCCGATGTTGCTGAACCTCTATGTTCTCTTCCAGTTTGTACTCTGCCTGGTCGGGGCTTCGTTGTTTCTTTTCACGCAAAAGAATCCGGATGGCACTGCACATTATACCTTCGGTGCCAACCTGTTTATGGCTACCCTTCTGTGCCTTGTTGTAGTGCATTGCGGAGTACTCTTTGAACAACGTCCATGGGTAAAATGGGCGGAATGGATACGCATTGTAGTTTACCCGCTCATCTTATCTTTTTTCACTGTAATGAACGGATGGCCGGAATGGTTGCATCTCATTTCTTTGGGTTATTTTATTATCTCAGCATTCTGGCTTTATTCTATTCAAAAACATGAACGTTTACAGTTGGCGTAGTGTCTGCCTTTTGATGCTGCTCATTTCTTCCTGCGGAAAATCCCTCCCGGAATTAAAAGGCATCGATATCGAATCCTGGAAAGCAGACAAGAATGGCTGTTCCCGAAAGCGCGAACCCTTTATTGAAAACATCCGCGAGCAAAAAAATGAACTGCTTAGCCTGAATGAAATGCAGGTGGTTGAAATCCTCGGAAGCCCCGACAGAAACGAACTCTATAAACGGAATCAGAAGTTCTACTACTACTATCTTCAGCCTTCTGAAAATTGCCCCACATCGGCTTCCCATCCCCTTCGGCTTTCAATCCGGTTCAATGCTATGGGGCTGGCAAAAGAAATCTCCCTCGATTAAAACATAGTCAATGGTCATGAGTCAATGGGAATTCCAAATGACCATTGACTAATGACTTTTTATCCATACCTGAAAAATACCCCTCGCCCACTTTTTCCAAAATCATCTACCGATAGTATATTCGGTCACCGATGTTTTAAGTATTACCAGTTGTGTACAAGTTTATTCTGTTCTGTGTTTTCATACATGGAATTCCATCCGTCAGCGCGCAAAGTGTAAGTACCCTTATGGGAGCAAGAGCTCAGGGAATGGGTTACGCCTCATCGTGTCTGAAAGACGAATGGGCCATATTTAATAATATTGGCGGCTTATCCGATCTTGAAAATCCAACAGCTGCATTTACGTACTCCAGTTTTCCCGGATTTAAATCTTTCAATCGCATGGCCGCGCTGGTTGGGTTGCCAACGCAGTTCGGTGTTGCCGGACTGGGTGTATTCCGGTTTGGAGATGATCTGTATAATGAACAGCTCATCACCGCTGGTTTCAGTAATACATTCGGTATAGCCTCCCTTGGAGCAAAAGTCAATTACATACAATACAACGCTGAAGGCTTCGGAAGAAAGGGTGTTGTAAGCTTCAGTCTCGGAGGGATCACCCGCTTCACACCCAACTTTTCCGTGGGTGCTCATATCTCCAATGTTCTGCAACCCGAACTTTCCGAAGAAGGTGACCACCTGCCAACCCTGCTGAACATCGGAGTATGTTTTAAACCTTCACAAAAACTGTTACTGACAACAGAACTTGAAAAGGATCTGGATTATGCCCTGACATGGAAAGCAGGTGTGGAATACAACGTCCATAAAAAATTTTCCTTACGAACCGGATTCAATGTAAAACCTCAGGCTGGCTTTCTCGGATTCGGGTTTGCTCCCTCTGCCTTCCGGTTTGATTATGCCTTCACGTACAGACCTGATTTTGTATCACAACATCAGGCATCTGTTTCCTACCAATTCAAGAAGAAAGCAAAATGAAAGTAACGCTTTCGCTGTTCCTGATACTTTCCGTGAGCCTGACCTTACCGGCACAGGATTATCCCCGCAGTGAAATTGATCTTCAGAAAATTGCTGATGACCTGTACGGGTTCCAGGACCTTGATCTGAATTACCAGGACCTCTATGAAAATTTATTGCAGCTTTATTCCGAGCCCCTGGACCTGAATAAAGCTACCGATGAACAATTACGGTTTCTGCATATTCTCTCACAGGAACAGATCATGGATTTCCAGCAGTATAGAACGCAGTACGGAAAACTTCTGACCGTATATGAATTACAGGCAATACCATCATTCGACAGCACCACCATTCAGAAGATCATACCCTTTGTTACGGTCATCGATCCGGCCAGCACCATTAATTCAAATCTCTTCAAACGTATCCGCGAGGGTGATACCTATCTGGTGATGCGGTATGAACAAATCCTTCAGGAGAAGAAAGGATTTAAAAACGACATCAGCCCTGAAAACAAATTCAAGGGGTCGCCTGGTGAATACTATTTGCGTTTTCGATCCAGCAGACCCGGTGACTATAGTTTTGGATTCACCGCTGAAAAAGATGCGGGTGAAGCTATGACCTGGAAGCCCCAGGAAGATTATCTCGCATTTGATTACTTTTCTGTACATGCACAGCTTCAGAACAAAGGCCGGCTGAAGAATGTCATCGTTGGAGATTACCAGGCGCAATTTGGTCAGGGAATTATGCTCGGGGGAATCTTCGGAATGGGGAAAGGTGGAGAAACCATTACTACAGCACGCAGGAGCAACATCGGGTTCTTACCCTACACATCTGCCTATGAATCGGGGCAACTGCGAGGCGGAGCCATAACACTCGAGATCATGAAGAACATTTATTTCTCAGGTTTCTATTCACGGGCAAAAAGAGATGCCAGCCTTGAATTTACCGATGATGAGTCGGACGTAACCTCATTACAAACCACAGGTCTTCACCGGAATGAAAAAGAATTGGAAGACCGTAAGAAAATTTCTGAACAGAATTTCGGTGGAGTCTTTCAATTCAAAAAGAACCGCTTTGATGCGGGGCTTATCTTCAACCAGGTTGATTATAGCAAAGCCATCGATCGTACGGAAACGATTTACAACACCTTTTATCTCGAAGGAAAACACAATCAGAATGCAGGGCTGTACCTGAATTACACATTCCGGAATTCTGCCTTCTTCACCGAAGCCAGTAAAAGCCTGGATGGTGGTTATGCGTATGTAGCCGGTGTCCTGGGAAATCTTTCACCGAAATTTGATATAGCACTACTTCACCGGCATTTCGACAGGGACTATTATACTTTTTATTCCAATGCTTTTGCCGAAGGAAGCAAAACACAAAATGAAACCGGCACATACTGGGGATGGAAATATACGTTCAACCGAAAACTATCTTTATCCGGATATGGCGACCTCTTTACATTTCCCTGGTTAAAATACAGAAGCTATGCTCCCTCTTCCGGATACGAATGGTTGCTTCGGTTGAATGTTCAACCGACACGGAACATAACCCTGACACTTCAGGCACGTGAAGAAAACAAAGTAAGAAACCTAACTGATGACATCAATCCGGTATACCGCACAGCAGCCGGAACAAAAAACAATTACCTCATCAGCTGCCAGTATCGCATCAGCCCGCAATTACAACTGAAGACGCGGTTTCAATTCAGTACATTTTCAATAGGAGGAAACACCACGAAAGGCATGGTCATCCTCCAGGACCTTCGCTATACCTTCGGGAAAATAGAACTAACAGGTCGTTACGCCCTGTTCGATACACAGGATTATGATAACCGTCAATACGTTTACGAAGACGATGTGTGGCTGGCATACTCCCTGCCGGCTTACTATGGCACCGGTATCCGCAATTACCTGTTGCTGGAGTATAAAATGAATAAACAGATCAGCTTCTGGATGAAGTATGCTCATGTACGTTTTACTGACCGTGACGAAATCGGATCAGGCCCTGATACCATTGCCGGAAATGTGCGCGATGATATTAAATTTCAAGTGCGGATAAAATTCTGAAAATAATATCTTTACAGCACATTCTGCTGTGAACATGGATATAGAATTACTGGTAGACATTCTCGGTTGGATCGGTTCCATTGAAGTGGTAGCAGCTTATGGATTGAACAGCTATCAGAAGATAAAGTCAGACTCTCTCGTCTTCTACAGTTTAAATATCACCGGTGGAATTCTGTTGATCGTTTATTCGGTTTACAAATCAGCGTATGCCAATACATTCATTAATGTAGTCTGGGTTATTATTGCTATCCCGGCCGTGATCAGGTTATTGCAAAAAAGAAGTTCTTAATTTTTGAATTTGGAAAACGCCACAAAAAATATCAGCGTTCAGCGATGGGTTGCCATCATTTCGGTTGTTCTTCTGCTGATCAAGCTTGGTGCTTATTTTCTGACCCACTCCGTTGCTATTCTAACCGATGCCCTTGAAGGCATTGTCAATGTCGTAGCGGGATTCATAGGTTTATACAGTTTATACATTGCGGCCAAACCACGCGATGCTGATCATCCCTATGGTCACGGTAAAGTGGAATTTATTTCTGCGGCTCTGGAAGGAAGTATGATCTCTATTGCCGGCTCACTGATCATTTATGAGTCAATCAAAAATCTGTTGACGCCCGAACCGTTACGTCAGCTTGACATCGGAATTTTGCTGATCGCTTTTGCCGGAGCTGCAAACTATGTTATGGGATCGATATGTGTACGTACCGGAAAGAAGAACAATTCAATGGCGCTCATTGCCAGCGGAAAGCATTTACAATCGGATACCTACTCCACGCTGGGGATTCTTACGGGACTGGCCATACTCTACTTCACCAATATTTATTGGCTGGACAGTGTCGTTGCGATTGTTTTCAGCCTGATCATCCTGTACACCGGATATAAGATCATCCGTTCTTCCATAGCCGGTATCATGGACGAAGCCGATACTCAGTTGTTAAACAAGACCGTAGTGATGTTGAATGAAAACCGGAGAGAAAACTGGATCGATCTGCACAACCTCCGCATTATAAAATATGGAAGTGTTTTACATCTGGATTGTCACCTTACGGTTCCCTGGTATCTGAATGTGCATGAAGCCCACCGCGAGATCGATGCACTCTCCAGCCTGGTGAAAAAAGAATTCGGAAACTCCCTGGAGATGTTCGTTCACTCCGATGGCTGTCTCGATTTCTCCTGCAGAATCTGCAGCAAGGGAGAATGTAACGTACGAAAGCATGCTTTTGAAAAAAAGGTTGAGTGGACGGTAGAGAACATTTCAGGTGATGTAAAGCATACCATAACCTCCTGAAGGTTTCTAAAGGTGGCATAATCATTGTCCTGAACGTATCATGCCACCGAAAACCCTACTCAGCCTTGTGGTCATTACTGCTGTTGCAACAGCGTGTGGCCCATTAGTACCCCTCTCTGATCACCAAGACCCGCGCAGCAATACACTGACGCAGGTAGCCGAAACGGATGATGCCACGGTAACCCTGCAGTACATCGGAAAGCAATACCGAAACTACATCTTTGATCTGGAGGTCGTTAATCAAACCCAACATGATCTGCAGGTAGCACCTCAACGCATAAGTTATTATGCGTCACCCAAACCGTTCAGGCCACCGTCAGAAACTATTGATGTTTACAACTATTCTGCATCGCATTCGGCATTGACGCTTAAACGGCAGTTTGCTTACAGCCCTCATGCTGTACAACAACTCTATGACGACAGAGCGCGATCCAGGGCAGGTGGTGCCATATTCCTGGCTGTATTAAGTATCGGCCTGGCCACGTATGATGCCGTAAAGGACGGGGAAGACAGCCGGAAAGAATCCTGGACAAAAACAGATGAGACAAAGGCGGTGAGCCGTGATCTGCTGGTGAGTGCTGCGATAACTGCATCAGAGATCGCAAAGGCATCTTCGGCCCAGGCTCAGGAAGACAGCTATTATATTCCTTACGAATTATTTCCCGAGGTCACCATTCATTCCCATGAACGCGTGCGCGGAAAAATATTTATCCCGATGGAATACACCTACCGGTTCGCACGGGTAATCATTCCGATTGGAGGTACAGACTATGTATTTGACTTCCGAAGAAAAAAATAACTAACCGATTTCAATTACCACATCATCCGTAACCGGATGGCCAACACAGGTAAGCACATATCCTTCGGCACGTTCTGATTGTGATAATCCTTCTTCCTCATCCAGTTTCACCTGACCGGATAAGGCTTTGCCCCGGCACGCAGTACATAAACCACTTTGGCAGGAGTATGGAAGATCAATTCCCTGATCGAGTGCTGTTTGAAGAATGGTCATGTGGGGTTCGACCCTGATCTTAAATTCCTGTCCGTCATACCGGATCGTCACTTCACGCGCCTTACTTTCACCTGCAGCAGCAGCTTCCTTCTTCTCTTCTTTTTTATCCAGTATGCCCTGAACAAAACTTTCCTTGAATATTTTTTCTTTCGGGATCTGATGGTCTGCTAAAAGTCCTTCAACATTTTTCATCATCCCCTCCGGGCCACACATCAGGTAAGTTGTCTTTTCTATTTTCCAGTCGGGAATACGTTCAAATAATTTGACCAGCATCTCCCGGTTCAGCAATCCGGAATAGCCCTGCCAGTTCATCGGTGCATTATCTAAAATATGAATGACATGAAGCCGTCCTTCATAGGTAGCCTCCAGTTTGCTGAGTTCATCCTTGAAGATGACGCTGTCAATATCACGATTGCAGTAGATGAGTGAAACCATACTCTCCGGTTCCTGTGTCAGCGTACTTTTGATGATGGACATCATGGGTGTTATCCCGGAACCACCGGCAAACATGATAAGGTGACGCTTGTTCGTGGATTTGAATTCCGTAGTGAACTGCCCCATCGGCTCCATTACCTTCAGCAGCTGACCAACTTTAAGATTATCAGGCAACCAGTTTGACATCAGGCCCTGGTCAACGCGTTTCACTGTAACCGCCAGATCCGAATCTGTGAACGGTGACGAGCACAGCGAATATGCTCTTCTTACTTCTTTACCCTGCACCGGAGCAATAAGGGTAAGAAATTGCCCGGATTTATAGGAAATGGTTTTCGCAGGCTGTTCAAAGACAATGACGATAGCATCCTTTGTTTCCGGGATGATATTCTTAACCTTCAGGTCGTAGTAATGCGGCCCGCTGTGAACTTCTTCTTTCTTCTCTGATTTCTTAAAAAAACTAAACGCCATTTTCAATTATCAATTAACCATGTTCAATTATCAATGTTCAATTCCGCTTTTTAACGGCTTGCCCTGTTCTAATAAAAAGCCTGAGGGCTGCAATCTGAGGGCAAAAGTAATGAGGAAAAGATTAATTTAGCGGCCTAATTCATTAAGACCGTGCAATTAAATCCACTTACTGCCATATCTCCGGTTGATGGGCGCTATTTCGAAACCGTAAAACCGCTTGCTCCCTATTTTTCTGAATATGGCCTGATGCGTTATCGTGTTCACGTAGAGATTGAATACCTGATCGCGTTATCCGCTGCCTTGCCAGAGCTGGAGGATTTCCCGGTACACCAGATCAGTGATCTGCGTAAAATCTATAAGAATTTCACGGAGTTTCATGCCGGTGAGATCAAAGCCATTGAGAAGATCACCAATCACGATGTAAAGGCTGTTGAATATTATATCAAAAAAGAATTTGAACGACTGAGGCTGGATCACTTCAAGGAATTCATTCACTTCGGACTCACCTCACAGGATATAAACAACACTGCCATACCCATGCTGCTGAAGGAATTCATGGAACGTGAATTCATGCCGCTGTTTGATACATTGCTGGCCAAGCTCACCATGCTGGGCCTTGAATGGAAAGACATTCCGATGCTTGCCTTTACTCATGGTCAGCCTGCTTCACCCACCCGCCTGGGAAAAGAAATTGTTGTGTTTGCCAAACGCCTTGAAAAACAAGTGGCCCAGCTAAAAGCGGTACCTCACTCCGGTAAATTTGGTGGAGCAACCGGAAACTTCAATGCGCATACCATTGCTTATCCTACGGTCGACTGGAATAAATTCGCGGAAGAATTCTGTCAGCACCTCGGACTGACGCGCAGCTACCCCACCACACAGATTGAACATTATGATAATCTGGCTGCACTGTTTGACAACCTGAAACGTATCAATACCATTCTCATCGACTTCAGCCGTGACATGTGGCAGTACATTTCGATGGAATACTTCAAGCAAAAAATCAAGGAAGGTGAAGTAGGTTCATCGGCCATGCCGCATAAAGTAAACCCGATTGATTTTGAAAATGCAGAAGGCAACTTAGGATTTGCCAATGCCATCTTTGAACATCTCTCCGCTAAACTTCCAATCTCCCGATTGCAACGTGATCTTACCGACTCGACTGTGCTTCGTAACATTGGTGTTCCGTTAGCGCATACCTATGTCGCGTTCCAGTCGCTGCTGAAAGGTATCAGCAAACTCGAACTCAACCAGGAAGCCATCAATAAAGATCTCGATAACAACTGGGCGGTAGTGGCTGAAGCCATTCAAACCGTTCTCCGGAAAGAAGGATATCCGAATCCGTATGAGGCACTGAAAGCGCTTACGCGCAAGAATGAAAAGATCACACAGGAAACGATCTCGGTTTTCATTGACAGTCTTTCCGTAAAGCCAGCGTTAAAAGAAAAGCTCAAACAGATTACACCGTTTACCTACACGGGTGTTTAAGTAACAGAACACCTCAGGAATTAAAGCAGCGTGCCTGAATACTCTTGTATTCAGGCACGCTGCTTTTTTATGGAGTTCGGCTTTATTGATTCGATCCCTTCTTCACGGAAATTTTACTGAGCGCTGCATTCTTCTCCATTTTACCGGAAGCCAGATCTTTCAATACGGAAGCTTTCACGGTCAACTCCAGGCTGGAAGGAATGCCGCATTGACTGCACTTGGTCATGGCAACCTGGAAGACAAGCACTTCATTCTCCTTTAAATTCTTCAGTGTACGGCCATACTCGAGCACATTGTCTTTCAGATCCTGTTCGAATTTCGGATAGAGATCCGCTACTTTTTTGTTACGGGTTTCCAGGTCTATATCCGCCAGGTTTATGGTAGGCATCGTAAATCGTTTGTAATCAATAGGTACGCTGCCATATACCTGCATATAATAGATCACGCCAAAATCCTTGAGGTGTTCATAATAGATGTTGTCTTCGATGAAGTATGTTTTGGAGAGATCCAGGCGATACAACCGGTTAAAGATGCTTGACAAGAGTTCCAGATCCGGTTCAACTTCATCCACCGTTTCCGTATTCACCACTTTAACTTTAGCCAATGCCTGATCACGGGTAATCTTGCCTTGTCTGAATGCAGTGATATCGGCCTTGGAAACTTCGATGGAAAGGTGTGTGCGCTTCGGAGCACTGAAATATTGCCCCACCCACTTCCGGGGATTATTGCCCTGGTTGGTGATCACTATTTTTTCCTGGGCGCCAAGTTGTGTGATCATGTCGCCATAATCTACCAGGAAAATCTTTGCCGCTTCAATCACTTTGAGGTTGTAGGCCAGCTTAACACTATCCAGGCTCATCCGGTTTTTTTCTCTCTCCTTTTCTTTCCTGTCCTTCAGCCGGTATGATTTATCCGCGTCAGCACCGGTTCGGTTTTCACGGGCTTCATCGGCAGCTTCTTCTTCGTCTGTATCCCAGGATGAATATGTCCGGACACCCGTGCCACTGTTCACACCTATCGATGGTTCATTGCCCCAGATGATGACATCGTTATTTCCACCGGAGACTGAAAAAGCGATCGGTGTTGTAAAATCAGCCGGCAACGAAAACGTTACGCCATATCCGGCCTGGTAGCTTCCTTTTACTTCCAGCGGAAAAAACGTGCGTTGATTATTGAACTGCTGACGAATGAGCGTTCCTAAAACATTTTCGGCTACTTCGATATCGCGCGTCATGCGCTCGTCATCGATCTTCTGGGCTACGGTTTGCGTGTGTACTGCCATCGCCACAATCCCACTTAAAAAAACTCTGATCATTGCTCTCATAAATCCTTTATCTGTTGTCGTTAATTTCTTAATATTTTGTTTCCGTAGCGGCCGGAGCGCCAACGGTGTTGATGATACTGGAAAGAATCTGTTCCGTCTCCTGCTTGAATACATCGGTGTTTTCCTCGATAGCACTTAACCGTGTTTGTACGATCTGCAGATCATCCTGGCGTTGTTGCTGTAAGTACTTGGCAAAGTCTACAAGCAGGTCTTCGATGTATTCCTTTTGTTCCGTTGCCGAAAGCTTGAAATAGCTTTTTACCATTTGTGTATTCTCGGCCTGCATGCTGGATACGAACTGACGGATCTGATCCTGTGATGCCGTTGAAGCCTCACGAACAAGCTTATCAATTTTGCCCGAGTTTGAAGCCAGGTTACTCCGGATGGAAGCATCGAGATGCTGTTGCGTTTCTTTCCAGCTTGCCTGCATCGCCACGTTATTTTCATTCAGGGACTGATTGATCATTTCCTGCACCTGTTGTGACGTAAGCACAGGCGTAACTTCGGCTGGCCGGCTTGTCTCCTTCACTTCTGGTACTTCCGAAGTTCCGAAGCTGATCCTGAATTCATTTCCGCTGAGGCTAACCTGCGTACCTGTAACTTTTCCCACCAGCATAATGATCAACAGGGATGCTGCAATGCTCGCCACGGTTTTCAGGTATGGGCTGTTCCAGATGAACCGTTGCCTGCTTTCTCCCACCACGATAGGAGGCGCTATCACTTCCTTGTCTTTCACCGTGCCCATCATGCTCCGCAATTGCTGGTATTGCTCCAGCTCTTTACGGGCTTCCGGGTTTGATAAGAGATAGTGCTCCATCTTTTCCTTTTCTGCGGCCTCCATTTCATCATAGAGGTAAGCCATCCAATCATTCTGATCCGGTTTATAGCTCATAGCCTATTGAATCTTTAGTAATATTTCTTTTTTCCAAAATCTTTTTCAATCCATCCAGTCCATAGTAAAGTCTGGACTTCACCGTGTTCTCTGAAATATTCAGCACTTCGGCAATCTCCCTGAATTTCAATCCTTCGTACTCCTTCATGATCACCACTTCACGTTGTTCATCACTCAGCTCCATCAGCGCGCGTTGTAAAATATCCGAAAGCTCCTGTTGCTGATATTGTTTTTCCGGGTTGGCGTATCGCTGTCCGGTGGATTCCCACCCGGGAGAATCTTCTGCTTCACGGTTCCATACCACATCAAAAGAAAGCGACCGGTTTCCTTTGTTCTTGCGGATTTCCTCGCGGCAATAGTTAACAGCAATTTTGTAGAGCCAGGATTTAAAACGGCCATTATCCTGCAGCCCGGGTAAACTCCGGCACATGGAGATGAATGTCTTCTGGGAGGCTTCCATGGCCAGGTCGTGATCCTGGAAAAACTTGTAGCTGAAGTTGTAGATCCGCTTGTACCACAGCTGTACCAGTTTGCCCTGGGCATTCTGGTCCCCCTGCTTGGCCCGGGTCACCAGGGTATCAGAATGCATCATCGCGATGTCGACTAAAGTCTCGGCCATGAGTCAAATTTCGAAGGATTTAGGCAGGTTTTTGCCGTTTTCTGGTTTAAAGATGAGCGTTGGACGAGAAAAGTTTTAGCGTTGCTGAATTTTTTAAGAGTCCACGGTTTTATGGTCCACTGTCCACAGCCGTTTGTGCGGCTCCACGGTCGTCAGTTTCAGGACTTCTGGACTTTCCGTCTTTCGGACCTGCTGAAGAATACGTTTAAGAGAGTTGAAAACCGAGCACAGCAGACTACTACTGTGAACTGTGGACCTTTGACTGTGGACTGTCGACCATTTACTATCTTTGCCCGCTTTATGAAAAAATTCATCGCCTTCCTCATCCGCTTCGTTCCCAGAAAATATCTTCAACGGGTTAGCGGCATCGGATTAAAAGTACTGGGATTATTTTATGGCGGATCGAATGTGACCTGCCCGGTATGTGAAAAAAGCTATCGCGAATTTTTGCCCTACGGCCGCATCAAACCCCGGCCCAATGCCCTGTGCCCGAATTGTCTTTCGCTGGAACGACACCGGCTGATCTGGCTCTACCTGAAAGAGAAAACAAACTTTTTTAAGAGCAAACTGCATGTGCTTCATATTGCGCCCGAAGCCTGTTACATAAAACGATTCGAAAAAATACACGGTGATCAATACATCACAGCTGACATTGAATCGCCTTTGGCTAAAGTGAAGATGGATATTCACGAAATTCCATTTGCTGAAAATACATTTGACGCAGTGCTCTGCAACCATGTACTGGAGCATGTGCAGGATGATATCAAAGCGATGAGCGAGATCCACAGGGTACTGAAGCCGGGAGGATTTGCCATTATGCAGGTACCTTTCTTTAACCCGGTTCCCAATACCACATTTGAAGATAACACCATCACGGATCCCCGCGAACGCGAGAAGATCTTCGGACAGGATGATCACGTCAGAAAATACGGCACCGATTATTCTCAACGCATTGAGCGTGCCGGATTAAAAGCCGTTGAAGATGGATTCGTGAATGAACTGACCGATCACGTGCGTAATCAGTTTGGATTAGTAAAAGGTGAGATCATCTACAAAGGCGTAAAATAGATCTTACTCTTTTTTTATAAACAGCTTGCTTTTGAAATCCGGACGAGGATATTTTTTCTTAATCTCTGTTGTGGCACTCTTGTAGGCTTTGTTGATGTCATTTCCGGCAAGCCATTTTCCATAAAACAGTCCGATGAATTCCATGCGTTGTTCACTTTCACCCCGCGTTACGGTGACCAGCACATTCTTGTCTACGCTTTGATATACTTTCACGCCATCTTCAAAATCATCGTAGAGTGTTGAATCGATCAGCGAAAGTGACGTGAAATCCGAATTTAACAGGGACACCGATTCGACAGACGGGCTGCCGTTCGGACTGATATGAAGTATTTTTGTACTATCCAGCTGACCCAAGACAGCCAATGGCTGCATCAGCGTAACCACAGCAACACACGTAAACAGACTTTTGAACATTCTTCCTTAATTCAATAATAAAACTTTCCAGGCCTCTTCAACCTTGCCTTCTTCCAGGTACTGATGCGCCAGTTTATGAATGGCATCTTCTCCTTTCATTAACGCCTGATGCACATCCGGTTGTTGCCTGATCGCTTTTATACTTTCGGCATCGGGCAACTTCTCTATATTTCCCAGCATTCCCAGGTCGTTACCGGTAAGCACCTTGCTCAACCTGATCTTCTCGGGGATCTGATCCACGCCAATCCCCAGCTTATCCAGGGGTTTTGGAACCTTAAATATAGCATTACCGTGAACACGTGCATACCAATCACCACCAAGTCGTGCAACAGCATCGAGCTTAAACGGATCTATTCTGCCTTCATGGTCAAGTACTTCTTCTTTCACATGCAAGCGGAGAATTTCACAGATCACCAGATTTCCGGCACCACCTTCCGTTCCCGTGGGAACAACCTGCAACACTTTACATTCCATAGCGATCGGTGCTTCGGCCACACGTGGCGGCCGCACTACGGCTGAAGGTGCTTGCGTAAAACCCGCTTTCAAAAATTCATTCACACCCTTCGGATATTCTGTGCTGGCCAGCGACATCTGCTGAACCATGCTGTAGCTGGCGATATGAATGACTACTTCCGGGATCTCCAGCACATTTTCAAAGGTATGCTTCGTGGTATTATCACGCCCCCTGCGGGCGGGAGAGAAAATCAACAGCGGAGGGTTCGATCCAAAGCAATTGAAAAAACTGAACGGGCTCAGATTCACATGGCCATCTCTATCGATCGTGCTGGCAAAAGCGATAGGCCGTGGTGTAACGGCACCTAATAACCACGCGTGCATTTTTGCGGGTGGAATTTCTTTGGGATCAATAGTAATCATGGGCAATTATCAATTAACAATAAACAATTGGCACCTGCCTGCCGGTAGGCAGGATGAACAATTAACAATGAACAATGGACCTTTAATTTCAGTTAAATCAGTTTTTGTTTTTCTCTTCGTCCATTACCGGTGACTCCGGAAATGCTTCTTCAACTTTCGGAACGGTGATCCATGCATAGAAAAACACAATCACCAGAATCGTTGGTAAAAGATATGCACCGATCCGGAAACGCAAACCGGTATGACTGTAACTCCACGCGGTAAAATCCAATCCGGTCTTAACC
>DASXWH010000010.1:0-1920 GCA_036503775.1 Ohtaekwangia sp. | reverse complement strand
TGCCATTCAGGGGTAATGTTTCTCCTGCTTTAAGGTCTGTCAACGCCACATAAACATTGTCAGCCGGATGAATTTTTAAAAATCTGTTTGCCATAAGGATAAAACGACTATATTGCGCAATCGATTGCACAATGTACGGACTTTTTTAGGTAAAGTAAAACACGGTGTAAAATTAAAATATGATTCAGAAATGCACGGAACAATTTCAATCTCCAGGAATGAATTAATACAGACTTTCCGGTCTGATGGCGTAATTCCCGTGTTCCAGCATAACGATCTTCAAACCATTCTTCGCGTACTCAAACTGGTTCACCGGTGCGGAGCACGGACCTTCGAGTTTGTGCACCAGCGTGATAGCCGCTTTCTGAATTTTTTTGCCCTGGTAGCTGAAGCAGCCCGTGAACTACCCGGCATGCAGGTAGGCGTAGGAACGGTGCTCGATCATAAAATGGCCAAGCAATACATCAGGCTGGGTGCAAAGTTTATTGTTTCTCCATTCCTTCATCCGGCTATGGGAGAGATCTGTCATGATCATGAAATATTGTGGGTGCCCGGATGCAACTCAAATCACGATGTTGCACAAGCCAAAGAACTGGGCGCTCAGGTCGTTACGGTTCTGTCCGGAACATTTTCAGGGCCGGGTTTTGTACGCAACATGCGAAACGAAATGCCGGATGTTGCATTGATACCGTCCTGTGGAATTCGTATTTCTGAAAATAGCTGGAAGAGCTGGTTTGATGCTGGCTCATTATGTATTAGGTTAGGCGAAGCTTTGTTCGCGAAAGAAGTAATTGCCGTGCGCGACTGGCCAAAGTTGGAAACAACACTGTTCAGTACCTTTCACGAAATTCAACAGATCAAAGCGCAGCTCCGACAAAAAGCACACAGTATACTATAATGAGCACCATCGTATCAGCAGCGTTACTTTCTTACGGCATGTCGGGAGAGATATTTCACGCTCCCCTGCTGCGGGCACATCCCGGATTTAAGCTGTCGGCCATTCTTCAGCGAAATTCAGACAAGGCCAGATCCCGTTATCCCGATGTAAAGATCGTCCGGAGAGCAGAGGATATTTTCCAGGATAGTTCCATTGACCTGGTGGTCATCAATACTCCGAACGAAACGCATTTTGATTTTGCCTCACAGGCACTGCATGCCGGCAAGCATGTGATCGTTGAAAAACCTTTCACCGTTTCCGTAGACGAAGCGGACAAACTGATCGCCCTGGCAAAAGAGAAAAAGAAGATCATTACCGTTTTCCAGAACCGCAGATGGGATGGTGACTTTATGACGCTGCGAAAAGTAATTGAGAATAACTGGCTGGGAAAAATAGTAGAGCTTGAAGTGCACTATGATCGCTTCCGGAATTATATAGAGGCGAATACCTGGAAAGAAGACTGGGGCAGAGGCTCGGGAATTTTATACAACCTGGGTTCGCACATGCTTGATCAGGTGATCGCACTCTTTGGAATGCCTGCTGAAGTTGATGCCCGCATCGGCATACAACGCCCCGGTGGGAAAGTACACGACTACTATGATATTCGCATGCAGTACAATGGCTTTCATGCGATCGTTAAATCCAGTTACCTGGTACGCGAACAGGGACCACGATACATTGTGCATGGAACAGAAGGATCATTTGTAAAATATGGACTTGATCCGCAGGAGCAGGCCCTGAAGGAAGGTAAAATTCCGGGTACAACCGGATGGGGTACGGAAGAGAAAGTATTCTGGGGAAAACTGAATACGATGCTGAATGGGCTTCACGTGGAAGGACCTGTCGAAACCATTCCGGGAAACTACCTCAGCTTTTACCAGAATGTTTATGAAGCGATCCGGGATGGAAAACCTTTGGCTGTGAAGGCAGAAGAATCACGGGATGGAATAAAACTGATCGAAGCCTGCTATTTAAGTAATGAG
>DASXWH010000009.1:0-33641 GCA_036503775.1 Ohtaekwangia sp. | reverse complement strand
AAAAAGGCCTCCGTTTCCGGAAGCCTTTCTCTTAATCAAAATTTCTGTTACCTACTTCTTTCTCAAATAAATATCGCCATTGTAATTCCGCATGGTGATCTCCGGGCCTCCCCCATTCACATCACCGCGTTTCCATTCATCTATAGTTACCCGGTAAACACCTGACTTCACGTCTTTCTTTTCCACCGGGCCAACCGATTTGAAATCCACATCGAAGTTTGAATAGATATCACCCTGTTCGGTTTTCAGCTTTACCGTAGCTTTCAACGTAGCCGGGAAGGTAATGTCTATATCACCGTTATACGTTGAATATGACATCGGTGTGCCTTCCGTTACTTTATCAAAGGTTACCCGGATCTCGTCATTGTATGTACTCGCCACAACTGACCCGGAAATATTCAATGCCGTAATTCCACCGTTGTAATTGGTCAGCTCCAGCGCACCCTGAATGTTGGTGATCAGCAGATCACCATCGTTGTAGGTATGAACATCGAGGTCAAAACCGGAAGGTACTTCAATCTCCAGGTTCACCCGCGTGCTCCACGAATCAGATGCCACTTTCACCTGGTTGCCGGCTTCGGTCACTTCCAGGTCAAGCCCGCCACCGCTGATCTTGCGCATACCTGATTTTGATTTCTCTTCGTTCTCATTATCATTGTTATGTATATTCACATTTACCCTGACACGGTGATGGTCGTCATCATCTTCCTCCTCATCCTCTTCCACGGTTTTATATTTCACCAGCACATCCTTGCGGGCTGTGCCTTTCACCGTGATGGAGCCGTAATTCAGGTGTGCCTTCAGTTTGCCGCGCTTAGCCGGATCGCTTAAGGGTACTACAAATTCATTGGCACTCTGCGCCAGGGCAATGGATGAAGTGATCAGCGTCAATCCCAGGGTCAGTAATACCAGGCTTATAATTAAAATCTTTTTCATTCGGTTTGATTGTTGTGTTCGTGTTAAAATCATGATCAGCTTATTTTTCTTTCACGTATACATTTCCGTTAAAGGTCTCGAAATCGAGAACAGCTCCGCCCTGACCAATTTTATAGCGGTTTGAGTTCACTTTATATTTTGTTCCGTTGGTAGTATTTTGTTTTTCAATGAATGCGGGCAGCACTTCCAGCTTGTCAATGTTGGTATAGAGACTGCCGTTGAAACTATCAAAGCTCATGTTGGCAGCCAGCCCGGGTTGAAACCACGCATTGATGTCGCCATTAAGCGAATAGAACCGGCAATCTTTCAACGGATTTTTCAAATATTCAATATCTACGTCTCCGTTGATCGTGCTGGCACTAGCTTCGCGGGCAAGGCCTTCCAGACGTATACTTCCATTAACATTGTTCGCAGTGACATGACCGGTTACGTGTGACACAGAAAGATCACCGTCATTAATGGTACTCACTGCTACGTGTATAGCGCTGGGTACTTTGACAACAATGTCTACCTGGAAATCATAGTCCCATTGACATTCCTTACAATTATTCCATTCATAGCGCCATGCATTGTTTACCCAATGATCTTTCTCCCTGCGCCTCTGCTTCCCGAAGGTGTGACAGGGGTTTTCCGTGAACAGAATGATGGTATCTACCTGGTTGATCGAACCCAGTTTTATTTCCTGAATACCTCTATCCAGGCGTTCTTTTGTTTTAGCGTTGATGCGTTTGGTGGCTTCAACGATGATCTTGTCACCGGCATAGCCTTCTACTTTCACATGGCCATTCATGTTGGCAATGATCAGCGCGTTATCCGGGCTCTTCTTTTCAAAGGCAAACTCTTTACTGATCTTTTCCACGTGCTCCTGTGCCTGGAGCAGGTGTGACAGGAAGAGCAGCGTCAGTATCGTATAGATTTTCATGATGTCATTTTTTAGTTGGTGAACTTTAAATCAACACCTCAATGGTCTCCTGGATCTTTTTCCGGACGTCAGGAGGTGTTTGTTTATCTTCCAGGATCCGCTTCCATTCTTCTACGGAGGATTTTGCCTGCAGCGCTACCATCAGCTCGGCCATGGCTACCTGCACCAAAGGTGATTTTTGTTTTGCGATAGAGCGGATCAGTTCTTCGCGTACTTTATCATCCGATACATACGGTTTGAGGGCATCCAGTGCCGCCAGGCGAACGTTGACGTTCTCATCGTTATTCAGTGTTTCAATCAGCGCAGCCGTCACTTTCTGGCTGGCCTGATCCATCTCATTGGTGAGGCTGACGGCCTTGAGCCGTTCGGTAGCGGATTCTTTTTCCAGCAGCGATAACATCATCATCTCCTGCAGGTCAGAAACCTGTTGACTCAACTCGGATATCTGATTGTTCTCTGCTGGCTTCGCAGACGGACGAAGAAAATATCCACCGGCAAAACCCAGGATCAATGTCACTGAAGCAAACGCCAGTCGCGGAGCCCACAGTGACCAGTCAAAGGTCAGGCTGAAGCGCTTCGAGGTTTTCTTTTCCTTCGCCAGCATTTCGTAGAAGGCGTCATCCATCTTCAATGAAGATGATGGCGACTCCAGTGCCATCAGGTTTTCTTCCAGATCCCTGACATCATTCAGCTCCGAAAGATTCACCACGCCCGCTTCGATCAACTGCTCGAGCTCAGCGGTTTGTTGTGCGGTGAGCTTCCCTGAATTATATCCGACAATGAGTGCCTGTATATTTTCCTTTTCCATATTGTTCCAAAAAAATTGAATCCTACATTTTTGCTTCAAGCTTCTTATACACCTCTTTCAGCTCTTGTAAAGCCCGGAAGACTTTTACTTTCACCGCACCTTCCGAACAACCGATGATCTCCCCGATCTGCTTATACTTCATGTCCTGAAACTTGCTGAGTATTAAAAGCTCGCGTTTATCGTCCGGCAACCTGTCCATGGCCATGGAGAGTAATTGCAACTCTTCTTCCTGCTGAAATTCAGTAGAGCGGTTATCGTTGCTACCCAGCCGATCCTGCCAGTTTTCAATGGAATCCTTTACACCCAGTTTGTTTTTCCGGTAATGGTCGTGGCTCACATTGCGCGCGATGTGAAACAACCAGGTACGGAAATCACCCTCTCCGCGAAAGAGGTAACGATATTTGATCACCCTGACAAAAACATTCTGAACCAGGTCTTCACTTAATTCAGCGTCATGGTTAAGGTGGTAGAAGAAACCAAACAATGGCTTCTTATACCGCTCGAAAAGCAGGCCCATCTTATCCAGATCGCCATCCTTGACCTTAAGCATCAAGGCATTGTCAGAAAGTATGTCCAAGTCCGGGTGTAAAGTTTTCAAGATGGGAAACCTCGTGTTTTATAAATGGTTACGGGAACCGGTAAAGTTTCTTAAAAATCCCGAATCCGGGGCGTATTGACACAACAAATCCTGTAAAGATGATCGCCCCGAACCTGAAAAACCGGGGCTGGTTTTAGTAAAAATCCGCGCAGTTTTGACTATCTTACTTAAGCCCATTCAAATGAAACCCGACCGTATTAGTGTATTGCTGACAGCTTCAATTGCATTGACTGTAGTTAGTGCAGTGATCACGCATTATGCCATCGAACAAAGCCGTGACCGCGTGGAGTGGGTGCTTCACACACACCTGGTGATCGGGCAATCCACCAATTTATTGTCGGTCTTAAAAGATGCGGAAAGTAGTCAGCGCGGGTATATACTTTCAGCTGATTCAACTTATCTGCAACCCTACCGGGAGGCGGAGCAGCGCATACCGCTCATTCTGGATTCGCTTCAGGTGCTGGTCAGCGATAACTCGCAGCAAAGCGCTTTATTAAAAGAAAAGATAATACCAATCGCAAACCGCAGGATTGCGCGCATGCGGGAAGTGCTGAAATTATATGACGATGAAGGATTGATCAGTGCCCGGATGGGGCTAAAAACCAATGAAGGAAAAAAGCTCATGGACGAGCTTCGGGAAACGCTGAATGCTTTTGGGTCTACAGAAACTCTGTTGCTGAACGAACGGCTACGGGAAGTGGCACGGACCCATAAACAACAGAACATGATCCGCTTTGTCAGTTTCTCCATCATTGGAATTGTATCTGCGCTGGCATTGATAGCGCTACAGCGGGCGCAGCGTCAGAATGAAGAGTTACTCACGCAACTTCAGGCTGCAAACCGGAACCTGGAAGAAAAAGTACAGGAGCGAACACTTGAGCTTGAACGAAAAAATGAGCTGAACGAAAAGCTAAATCACGATCTACGGGAAAACTTTGAAGAGCTGGAATCCTTTTATGAAATACTGCAACATCGTTTTGAACGTACGCAGGAAGTTGCTCATGAAATTCTGGACCTCTATAATAATCCCCTCTGCGGCTACCACTCACTAAACGCTGATGGCATCATCATCCGCATGAATAAAACCGAGCTCGATTGGCTCGGCTACACGGCTGAAGAAGTATTGAATAAGATGCACGTCACACAGATCCTCGTGGAAAGCGATCATCAGTCGTACCTCGATGGATTCCCTTCTTTCAAGAAGCAGGGGTTCGTCAAAAACAAGGAACATACTTTCAAACGGAAAGACGGAAGCACCTTCCAGGTTTTACTGAATTCCACCGCGATCTATGACCGGCATGGAAATTTCGTCATGAGCCGCGGAACCCTTATTGACATTACGGATCGCAAGATCATCGAACAAAAATTACTGACGCTCAATCAGAACCTGCTTCACCTCAATGAAGAGAAAAACAATTTTCTCGCCATAGCCGCACATGATCTGCGAAGCCCGATCAACGGAATTCTGGGGCTTATCAACCTGATCAAATATTCCGGACATAACCTCACCGATGAACAGCGGAGTTATTGTGATCACATTCAACAGAGCTGCAGTAACATGCAGACACTGATCACCAACCTGCTGGATATTAATCGTATTGAAAAGGGACTCAACAGCATCAAGGCTGAATCGGTCAATATCAGATCACTGATCGAAAACAATATGCTTTCCTTTAAGGAAATTGCGTTACAGAAAGATATTCTGATCCATGTGGAAGACCTTACTTCCGCGGAAAATGTGCATACTGACCCCGTGGCATTGACCCGCATCCTGGACAACCTCGTTTCCAACGCCATCAAATTCTCACCGAAAGGAAAAACCGTGGGACTCAAAATCTCTAACACTTCAGCACATCTCCGCATAGATGTCACAGACCAGGGGCCTGGAATTGCACCGGATGAGCATGAGAAACTCTTCCGCAAATTTCAAAAGCTCAGTGCGAGGCCTACGAATGGAGAAAGCTCTACGGGCCTGGGGTTGTCTATTGTAAAAGAACTCACCGAAGCATTAGGTGGTAGAATATCCGTTACCAGTGAACCTAATCAGGGATCTACTTTCACCCTCATTCTGCCCATACATCACCGGGCCGCATAGTATTGTATTTCAAAAATTAAGAATGAAATCCTGCAGGTTCTGCGTCCGGTCAAGCTGGAGTTTTTTACGCAGACGATACCGGCTGATTTCCACACCACGAACCGAAATGTTTAACAGCTGCGCGATCTCTTTGGTCGACAGGTTCATACGCAGGTATGCACTGAGCTTGATCTCCTGTGGGCTCAGCAACGGAAACGTTCCCTTGAACCGAGTAGTGAAATCACCGTGAACTCGGTCAAAGTGAAACTGAAAATGTTCCCAGTCGGAGTCAGCTGAAATATTATTTTCGATGTCTTTAGTGATCTGCACCAGTTCCTTCTTCACTTCATCGTGTGCACTCTTCCGGATGATCTGATTCAAGGTTGACCGGATGCCGGTGATGAACTCATTCTTGTTCAGCAGGTGCATGGTGGAAGTAGCCAGTTCATTGTTCTTGTGCTGAAGCTCCGATTCCAGTTTTTCATTCTTGAGGCGTGTGATCTCTTCATTCGACTTCTGCGACAGCTTTTCAAATTCATTATCGCGGGCACTGAGCTCTTTTTCCTGCTCTTCCGCCATCCGCTGTTGCTCACGCTGATACTTCCGGTCAAGAATACTGAACGCTACAAATAAGAGGGCTAGTACCACCAATCCATAAAACACATAGGCCACTATAGAACGATACCATGGAGGCAGAATAGAGAATTCATAAACCACTTCGTTACTCAGGATCCCATTGGCATTCTTTGCCCGCACATGAAACACATACTTTCCTTCTTTCAGGTTGGTATATTCTTTCTGTGTCTTCACACTCCACTCTGACCATGACTTCTCATAGTTCTCCAGGTAATATTGAAACTGTAAATCGGCATCGCCTTCAAATGAAGTAGCGGAGTATACAAAGTTCATGGAGTTGCTCGCATAGGGTATTTCCGGCTTGTACCAATCAAGCTGTTTATCCACAATGGAATCACCATTCACATAATTGCCATAAAACAATATGGAGTCACGTTCGTGGTGCGTGATAACACTGCGGATGAGTGTACGAAAGGTCACGGGTTTGTCACGCCTGCGGGAAGGATCATAATGGATAAATCCATCTTTACTGCCGAAAAGTACTTCGTTGTTCTTCAGAATGGTGATGTTCTCCAGGTCATCGTTGAGGTACTTTCTGATTTTACTGAAATCCTGTGAATGCAAAACATAATCTCCCGAAGCAGTCTTCTGAAACACGCCCAGGTGATTCACACCAATGAAATAAATATTTCCCAGGGCATCTTCCTGCATCGACCAAAGCTGAACATCACCTCCGAGCTTTCGTGTAAAGAAATCATCGCGCTCAAATGAGTCAGTTGATGGATTGTATTGAAACACCCCGCGCTCAGATGTAAACACCAGTTCATTCCGTATCCGGAATACATTGATGAGCCGTTGCGTAGGAAAGCCTTTATCGGCTCCATAGTAGGAAACCCCCGATATGCTGTCTGCAGTACCATCAAGTCTGAGGCGGAACACACCTTTGTACCCATGCGTGATCCACACATCGCCATTCAGATCTTCCGCCATCACCCGTGATGACTCAGCAAAACCTTTTAACTTCCTATCAAATTTCCAGTGACCATCTTTACCCCTAGCCAGCAACAGTAAACCATTGTAGGTTCCTTCAATCAGTCTATCCGGTTTTGATTTCTGCGGAACAAAAACCCAGGAGCCTGGCTCACTGGAAATAGAAACAGCGTGATCGTCATCAATGCGATAAGCTCCGGTATGGTGTCCGGCCAGAAGATCATTTCCATAGCGACCAACATGATAAACCTGACCTCGTGTTCCATCGATCAGCTGAAACGAACTAAGTGTGGTGTTCTCCTTTTTATAGAGACCCGTGTTCGTTCCCAGGTAAAGGTCGTTCCCATCGAGGTAAGCCGCATAACCCGTTCCCGGTAAGCCGGCCTGTTCATTGATAAAGGTAAAGGGAGATCCCAGTTCGACATAGACGATGCCATTGTTCTGACCAACCCATAAGTTATTGAGATCATCTTCATAGAGACTGAGGACAGTCCGGTTTTCCAAGCCACGGCCACGCGTAAGGTGCATCAGCAAAACTCCGTCAGGATTGATGATCAGTAAGCCGTCATTCTGTGTCCCTACGGCAAAGTTTCCATTACGCAGTCGAACCACACTGTTCACGTTGGCTTCTTTTAACAGCTTTTGCAACGCTGTGTTCCAGGGAAATATGGTTGATCCGCGCCAGACAAATAATCCATGCTGAAATGTAGAAACCAGTAGCTCATCATTGTGAAGCGGTAAAATAGAAGACACACTCATGCCGCTAAAGAAATCTCCGCCTGGTAGTTTGGTAAGGGAGGATCCCATCAGCAACCCTATTCCGGAATTGCGTTCATTGACATACAATTGCCGGTTTACCAGAAACGAAAGGTCAATGGCCTGGTTGGGTTCAATAACACTGAGTCCTTTTCCTACATCATATATATATATGCGGGAGAACGTACAGAAGTACACCCGCTGCTTGTCTATATATACACTCCAGGTCTCATCAAAATTCCGGTAACGTGATTCGAGGCTATCAGCCAGGGATGTATAATCCAGTTGGCCCCTTTCATTGGGAAAGAAATATCCGAAGTCACCCTGGCAACCAACATAGATCTTTCCCAACGGATCAATAGCGACACTTCTCACCTTTGTTCCGTTTGGTACGCCAAAAACCTGCCATTGATTGCCATCAAATTCCAGGAGACCAAAATTATTGGCTATATATATAAGACCACGTTTATCCTGGGCAATATCCCAGTTCTGAATACCCGCTTTATACTCCACAGTTCTGAAATGCCTGACAAAAGGAAGCCCGGAATAGGGTGACTGTGCGTGAGAAACACCGGATAAGCCTATAAAAGCCGCAAATAGCATGATCCGGGCAGTTCTGAGCAGGTCCAAATTCATCATGATGAGGTACTCAAATTATATTGTAGTGCCCAAATCTAAATTGGAAACCGTTTGAAATCTACTCAAATAAGGGTTTTTGCTCAGTTGATGTATTTTTGATGTAGTGATTTCCACTACCCCGATGTAGTATTGATGGGGTCTGATAATTGAATTCCGCCCCGGTAGTTTCAAAGTTTGTTCCGGCACTCAATCGATTTCGAAGGAATCTGAACGAGCTGCATTAACCCTAAACAAACTACCGCATGAAAACAAAACTACTGGCGCTCTTACTGACGCTGTCCCTGGCCACCTACGGGCAAGGCTCCCTGAAAGGCAGGGTGACAGACGAAAAAGATCAGGGCCTTCCAGGGGTGAATGTCCTTATTAAAGGTACAACCCAGGGTACGGTTACTGATGCTAATGGAGAATACACATTAGCAAACACAACCGCTGATGCCATTCTGGTATTCAGCTTTATCGGCTATACGGCTCAGGAAATTGCCGTGGCCGGAAAAACCGTTATCGATACTCAACTGGTTCCAGACATTCAGGCTCTCCAGGAAGTAATTGTGGTTGGTTACGGAACTACAACAGCAAAAGAATTGACAGGAGCTGTGTCTGTAGTAAAGGCCGAAGAAATCACCAAACTGAACACCTCGCGTGTTGACCAGGCTCTCCAGGGTCAGGTTGCCGGTGTACAGGTGACTACCGGTTCTGGAGCGCCCGGTGGACAAATGAATATTCGCATCAGGGGTTATACCACCAATGGTGACAACAACCCCTTAGTAGTAGTTGATGGAATTCTTTACCCCAACCCTACCGATGCACTCAATGCGTTAAACCCATCTGACATTGAATCAGTCAACGTGTTAAAAGATGGAACAGCGGGGATCTATGGTGTTCAGTCTGCCAATGGTGTAATCCTTATTACCACTAAGCAGGGAAGAAAAAACACAAAGCCAAGTCTTGATTTCACAGGTTACTATGGTGTTCAGGAGGCAGCTAACAAGATCAGCGTGTTAAATGCTACTGAATTTGCTGTTCTGAAAAATGAAACCTATGCAGGGGGAAATGAAGCTCCGCCATATGCTAATGTAAATCTTGGTGAAGGCACCAACTGGCAGAATGAAGTATTTGGAACCGCTCCGGTACAAAACTATAACATTGGTCTTACCGGTGGTGGCGAAAAAGCCACATATTCAATCGGTGCATCCTACTTCAATCAGGAAGGCATTATCGGTGGTGAGAAGGCGGGTTATAAAAGATATAACCTGCGTGTGAATACCACCTTTGATATCTCTCCCAAGTTCACACTAGAGAATGTTTTATTGTACACCAACGAGCGAAGGAGTACCGTACCGGAAATGGGTATATCCGCCATTCTCTTCAATACGCTGAATGCCAACCCAATTTCATCTCCCTACACCTCTGCGGGTGAATTCACCTTGCTGGAAGATGTTTCAGAAGTAGCTAACCCGCTCGCTCAGATTTACAATACCTTCAATGACTCGAAGGTGAATAAGATTGTCGGCAAGCAGGAGCTTACCTACAAGATCAATTCTCACTTTGAATTAACCGGACGTGCCGGATACAATGCTGCTATCGTAGACTACAAAGATTTTTCACCTCCGGTTTACTATGGAACAGGCAAAGCCATGAATACGCTTAACCTGAATTCTGCTACGGGAGAGCTTGAACCTCGTATGAAAGAAATAGCCACAGGTGTTAGTCTGCCTACCTACAACTGGGTAAACGAAAAACGTACCACCTACCTGGATTACAACTTTGAAGCTTTCCTGAACTTTAATCAAACGTTCAACGCGCAGCATAAAGTAAAAGGAACATTTGGTATGTCTGCTTACGGTAATGTAAGTCAGGAGCTTTCCGGCACCGGGTATAACGTGCCCTACAACTCTGCAAAATTTGCAGACATCTCTGCCGCCACAGGTCCGGATGTACTCAACACTACGGATTCATGGCAAGATCAAACCCGTCAGCAATCATTCTTTTTGCGGGGTGAATACGCATACGGATCAAAATACATGTTCTCCGCTATTGTGCGCAGAGATGGTTCATCCAGATTTGGAGAGAACAATCGTTTTGGAATCTTTCCGGCCGCTTCTGCTGCCTGGGTAATTTCAGAAGAACAGTTCTTTAATTCCTCTCTGATCGAATTTATGAAAGTAAGAGCCAGCTATGGCGTATCCGGAAACGACAAAATCGAAAACTGGAAATACAGAGCGTTGTTAGGTGGTGAAGGCGTCTATCCGTTTGATGACCAATTGACCACAGGCGCAGCTCTTGGCGTTCCGGGTAACGAAGACCTCAAATGGGAAACTACGCACCAAACCAATTTTGGTATAGACCTCAATCTGTTGAACGGAAAGATTGACATCACTACAGATTATTATATCAAGAAAACCAATGACCTGCTATTCCAACCTGCTATCTCTGCTATTTCGGGAGCGTATGGAGCCGGTGGAAATTCTCCATACGTTAATGGTGGAGACGTAAAAAACAGCGGTTTTGAGTTTGCCATAACATACCGCGATAAAATCGGTAGCGATTTCACCTATTCTATCGGCTATAACCTCACAACAATAAAGAACGAAGTGACAGCACTGCAGCAGGGTGTTGACTTCTACTCTTTCGGAGGCTTTGGTGTTGGCGGTGGATCGGTTTCACGTATGCAGGTAGGTTATCCGATAGGTTATTTCTTCGGATATAAAACGGATGGTATTTACCAGACGCAACAGGAAATTGATGAACGTGGTGTTTCACAGGATCCTGACCGTGTTAAACCAGGCGACCTGATATATAAAGACCTGGATAATAGTGGTGATATTTCTTTCAGCGATCATTCCGATAAAGAAATGATCGGTTCACCTATTCCCGATGTGATCATGGGGATGAACCTGTCAGCAGGCTTCAGGGGATTTGATTTCTCTCTGTTGTTGTATGCATCAATCGGAAACGAGATCGTTCGGAATTATGAACGCCAGCAGCCGATGTCAAACTTATTGACGTACAACATCAACCGCTGGACAGGCCCCGGGTCTACCAATGAGTATCCTCGTCTTACCACCGGTAATGACACCAACGGAAATTATAATGGTGTGCTTTCCGATTACTTTGTGGAAGATGGCTCCTTCCTGAGAATTAAAAACATTCAGCTGGGTTACACGCTGCCTGCTGCAATCAGCAAGAAAATAGGCGCGCGCAAATTACGCTTCTACGTGGCGGCCAACAACCTGGCAACATTCACCAAATACCTGGGATACGATCCGGAGTTTGCTACAAAGGATCCGAATGTTTCCGGTATTGACACCGGTTTCTATCCACAAGCCAGAACCATTATGGGTGGCGTAAACTTTAATTTTTAAGCCATGAAGAAACTACTAAGAACAATAACGATAGCCGCAGCTGCTACTTTCATTTCTGTAAGCTGTGACGATTTTGTGGACATTGATCCCAAATACACGATTGATGCCGATAACTTCTTTCTAAGTCCGGATGATTATGATCGCGCATTAACGGCCGCCTATGACCTGATGCAAACATCTTATCTTGATCTGTGGATCGGTGAGATCGCATCTGATAATTCAGTTGCCGGTGGCGAAAGTGTAACCGATACCCAGGGTCTGCATGAAATTGATGCCATGATCCATGGTGGTGTAAACAATGAGCTTCGTAATTTTTTCCGCTGGATGTATGCCGGTGTTACCCGCGCCAACTACATCTTTGAATTCAAAGACAACATTGACTTTGAAGGAAAGGACAAGATCCTGGCCCAGGCTGCTTTCTTAAGAGCCTACTACTACTTTGAACTGGTGAAATTCTTTGGTGATGTTCCGCTTATCGTTGACAAGCGTCTTAACTTCTCCGAGATCAGCCAGCAGGAAAGAACACCTGCGACAGAAGTATATGCTCAAATTGAAACAGACCTTTTGTATGCTGCCAGCATTCTGGACTGGACCGATGAAGTAAAAGGAAGAATTACCAAAGGTGCAGCCCTATCATTACTCGGCAAAGCCTATCTCTACCAGAATAAATTTGATGAAGCAGCCGAAACCCTTGATGAGGTAATTGAATCTGAGACGTACGAGCTCGATGCCGATCTGGAGGGACTGTTCCGTGTTGGTGGTGAATCAAGTCCCGAGACTGTCTTTGATATTCAATACGTAGGTTCAGAAGGTGGTGGCTATGATTGCTTTGTTTGCCTCGAAGGTTTTGCCGCAGTAGGTTTTCATGGTATCCGTGAATACAAAGGTCCAATTTATGCAACCGGTAACAGCTACAACTTACCGACAAGCGATCTGAAGCTTGAATTTGAAGCCGGTGATCCGCGTCTGGACATAGCGTTACTGGATATCGAAGCCTTCAAGGATCTTCACCCAGAGGTAGAATTTGCACCGGGTGGAGGTGGTCACACGGGATTCTATAATAACAAGTATCTCAAGCGTGCCGATGAATTAGGTGCTGGTGATGATGACCTTACAAGCCCGGTAAACCATAAGGTAATCCGTTATGCCGATGTGTTGCTCATGGCAGCAGAGGCTTACAACCGTAAAGCTTCACCTGATGATGTGAAGGCAAGAGGTTATCTGAATCAGGTAAGAGACCGCGTAGACATGGATGAGGTGAATTTATCCGGCACCGCTCTTACCAACGCTATCTATCATGAACTGAGAGTAGAGTTTGCCGGTGAAGGCCATCACTTCTTTGACCTGGTAAGAACGGGCAGAGCAGCTGCACAGATCCCTGGGTTTACCGTGGACAAGAATGAATTGTTCCCCATACCGCAGGTAGAAATTGATCTTGCTGGTGCGGGCTGGTCTCAGAATCCTAACTATTAATCTGAACGAACATGAAGAAATTAATTTATAAAAGCCTAACGTGGATGCTGCTGGTATCCATTCTGGTAACGGCCTGTAAGGAAGACGATCCAACATTAGGACCTCCTCCTACCGAAGCCGATGCTGTATTTTCCTTTGAACCTACTGAAGTAAGTCCTAATATCATCGAGCTTACCAACACAGCTCCTGGTATAAAAAAATGGGATTTCGGAGATGGAAACATCGCTGAAGGTAACGTTGTAACAGCCACCTATCCTTTTCAGGGTGACTATGTAGTAACGTTGACCGTTTACGCCCAAGGTGGAAGTGTTTCATCAGAGCAAACCATTCATATTGCTGAAAGCGATGAAAGCTTATTAAAACCGGTTTACACCCTGCTCTCCGGGGGTAAAGCTATGCCCGAAGGAAAAACATGGATTATCGCGGCTGATGTAGCCGGTCATATGGGTATTGGCCCTGCAGACGCTGCTGCACCAAACTGGTGGGCCGCTGGTCCAAATGAAAAATCGGAAACCGGTTTGTATGATGACAAATTCACATTCAAGCTAAGTGGTTTTCAATTCGTTCAAACCACCAATGGCGATGTATATGTAAATGGCGCACAGGCCAGCAAGTTTCCGGATGCCTATCCCAACAAAGGTGATTACACGGCACCTTACACAGCACCAACTAACCTGAGGTGGTCAATCTCTACTGATGCAAAAGGCAGAGACTTCATCAGCATTAGCAGCAACGGATTCATGGGATATTATGCTGGATCTTCCCGATATGAAATCCTCAGCATCACGGAAAGTGAATTGAGTATCAAATTCATTGATGGAGTAGTTCCAGGCAACGCATGGTTTCACAAACTCATCGTGGAAGGATTCGAACCTCCTCCTCCGCCAACCTCAACCCTCCCGCTGACTTTCGAAGGTGCAAAACATCCGTTCGAAGGCTTTGGTGGCTCAGGTTACGATCGGGTTGACAACCCTAGCTCAAGTGGAATTAACACCAGTTCCAAAGTAGGTAAGCTCGCCAAAGGACCTGAAACCTGGGCAGGTATTGTTACCAACCTGACCAGCAAGGTTGATTTCTCAACAAACACTCTCTTTAAACTCAAATTGTATTCACCTAAAACCGGAATTGCCAAACTGAAACTCGAATTTTCAGGAGACCCTAACAATGTTAACAAAGAAGTGGATGCTAACATCACCAAAGTAAATGAATGGGAAGAACTCTCATTCGACTTCAGTGGAGCGCCAACCGATACCTATGACCGACTGGTTCTGTTCTTTGATTTTGGTTCCACGGATCAAAATGAATTCTTCTTTGATGACGTTCAACAGACCTTTGTCGCTGCAGCATTAACAGAAGCCGACCTCACCGGTGGTTCATCCAAGTCATGGGTACTCAAACCTGCTGCCGGATCATTTGGCGTTGGACCTAATAAAGGAGATATGTCATGGTGGCCTGGTGCTAATGACATCTCCGGGGATCGTCCGTGCCTGTTCAATGATGAATTTATTTTCAAGACAGGAGGCGTTTACGAATATGACGCCAACGATGACATCTGGGGTGAAGTGTATATGGGACTTACCGATGGCTGTACTGCAGAAAGCAATATGCCAGCTGGAAATGCTGCCTGGAAATCAGGCACCCATAGTTTTACATTCACACCTGAATCAGGCGGAACACCAGCATCCATTGCGGTTTCAGGAACCGGTGCATTCATTGCATTACCTAAAGCATACAATGGCGGAGAATACGCTGCCGGACCTCCCACTGCGGGTTCTGTTACGTATGAAGTTCTTAGCTATGTGAAAAACGGGGCATCCGAATCTATCACCATAGCTGTTAATATTCCCGGTGGATACTGGACCTTTGTATTGATTCCAAAATAAATTAGTAACAGGTTGCTTCCGGATAAATCTCCGGAAGCAACCTTATTGTTTTACCTATGAGATTAACTGTATACTTCTTTGCTTTCCTGCTGTTTTGTGGATGTGGTGGGGATGATGATTCTAATGGAACGCTGGTGCTGCCGTCAAACCTGCAGATAGCAGTTGATGTCAGTGATGATGGTTCAGGAAAAGTTGATGTAACAGCAAGCGCTGATAATGCCAACTTCTATACGATCTACTTTGACCTGGGTGCGGGAGAAATTCCAAAGAAATCTTCCAACGGTGAAGTCACCTATACCTATGCAGAATCAGGTACCTACACCATACGTGTCCGTGCGCACGCTACTGACACTGACTTTATTGAAGAGTCAGAAGAGGTTACCATTTTGTTAGATGATCCGGATGACATACCCATTCCTTCAACGGGATATTCTACGCCTACTTCCTATGCCGGTATGAACCTGGTGTGGCAGGATGAGTTTGAAGGAAGCAGCTTAAATACGGATAACTGGACATTCGAAATTGGTACAGGCGCCAGCGGTTGGGGAAATAATGAACTCCAATATTATCGCTCGCAAAACACCTCATTTCAGGACGGCAACCTGATCATCACTGCAAAAGAAGAGGAATTTTCCGGAAGTGATTATACCTCTTCGCGGATTATAACAAAGGACAAAAAATCATTTCAATACGGAAGAATAGATATCCGTGCGGTGTTACCTAAAGGGCAAGGTATCTGGCCGGCACTCTGGATGCTCGGGGCAAACATAGAAACTGTTCCGTGGCCTGCCTGTGGTGAAATAGACATTATGGAAATGGTGGGCGGAACCACTGGTGATAAGACCGTATATGGAACATTACACTGGGATGACAATGGACGCAAATGTACATGCGACAAACCAGGCTACGTATTAAGCAGTGGTACCTTCAACGATAAATATCATGTGTTTACGATGACCTGGGACGCCAACTTCATTACCTGGTTTGTTGACGATGTTCAGTTTAATAAAATTGATATCACACCAGCAGCGCTTAGTGAGCTCAAGAATCCTCATTTCTTTATAATGAATCTGGCAGTGGGTGGCAACTGGCCCGGAAGCCCGAATTCATCAACTGTATTTCCACAGTACCTGATCGTTGATTACATCAGGGTATTTCAAAATAATTAAAAATAGAATGACTATGCCCGGTCCAACCTGGGCACAGTCATTCATTAAAAAAAGAAAACGCGATGAAAATACTTTCTCTACCCATACTATGCCTTTGGTTTTTTACGTGTGCTGATACAAAAGAAGAGAAAAGAACCCTGGTGTGGTCTGATGAATTCAATTACACCGGCAAGCCGGATCCGTCAAAATGGAGTTATGATCTGGGCAGTCAGAACAATGGCTGGGGTAACAATGAACTGCAGTACTACACGGAAGACGAAAAAAATGTGACCGTAAAAAATGATATGTTGATCATTGAAGCAGTGAAAGAAGAGAAAGGATATACCTCTGCCAGAATTGTCTCCAAAGGAAAAGGAGATTGGGTCTATGGCCGGATTGATGTACGTGCTAAACTCCCCAAAGGTAAAGGCACATGGCCTGCGATCTGGATGCTCTCATCAAACTGGAAATATGGAGGCTGGCCTGAAAGTGGAGAAATTGATATCATGGAGCACGTAGGTTATGACCCTGGCGTGGTTCATGGAACCATTCACACTGTATTATACAATCACATGAAGCAAACCCAAAAGGAAGGAATAACAAAAGTGCTGGATTGCCAGGATACCTTTCATACCTATTCTTTGGACTGGACCGAAAACAAAATGGACTTTTTAATCGATGACAATGTATACTACACCATAACCCGCGATCCGAAGGAAGATTTTAACGGCTGGCCGTTTGATCAACCCTTCTATCTCATTTTAAATCTGGCCGTTGGTGGTAACTGGGGTGGAAAAGAAGGGATTGATGAATCCATCTGGCCTCAGCGGATGGAGGTCGATTACGTGAGGGTGTACCAGTAAATTACAGCGTGGTGATCAGCGGATCAATTATTCCGCATAGATTGTTTGTTGCGTTCGTCCTGGAGTTCGCGTGAAAGTTTCATTTGCTTCTCCATAGCCTTACGCTTGTACTCCTCATATTCATTGGTGACCATGGTCACGGCCAGTTTTCTTTCCTGAACGGATTTAGACAACAACTTCATGCGGGCTAATACCGACAGTGTAAGCAAGATTAATCCTGCGATGATGATCCCGACAATAGTAAGGAAGGTGCCCTTGCCAACGTCTATTCCGATCACGGAAATATGCGTACTGGCATGAAGTGTTTCAGCCATCGAATCTTCCTTTTGCTGAAGGGCAATCTTTATCTGGTTCAGTGATTTTTTTAAGGTATCAATATCACGTTTTGCCTGATTCAGGTTCGCCTGTTTCCCGGCTAAAGTGTCTTGCGCAATTTTCCATACACCATCCAGAACGGATTCTTTGATGACTTTATAGTCTTTAAAGGTCTGCGACTTGGACTTCATTATCCCATAGCGCTCACGCAGGGTAAAGTTGCCCTGAACGGCCTCTGTAGACTGTTGCGCTAAGCCTTGCTGCATAGCCAACAGACTTATGAGCACCATAAATACTTTCTTCATATTGATACTTCTGGTTGTATGAATGCAACTTACGGGTGGCTCCCAAACAAGTCCACCTTAATTATATTAATGGAAAATGGCTTCGATCAAAAGTATGTTATTACCGATAAGGTAAATACACTCCTTATTTTCGTTTTTGAATCAGAAGGTTCGTTTGATGTGCCGATACGACATGGTTAAAGAGTTCTTTCAGATGGTGATATTCCGAAGATGTGAATACAGACTTGGCAATAAGCAATGAGCTGTTCATCGTGATCCGGTTATCCGCATGCTTTATTTCAAAAAGGTAACGTCCCCCGGCATTGGGTAAGGCCAGCCCTACTTTTTGAGGAAGATCAGGAACTTCATAATCAGCCGGAAGAGACAGATTGAGTATGGATACTTCCTCCCGCGGTGCGCCAAAATCAACCGGATAAAGCCGCTCCTGCGACCGGAATGGATTCTTTGGCCATTGTTCAATAACAAAGGGATTAAAGAGGATGTGTTGTGTATCGGATCCTTCAATTAAAACATCCAGCTTGATAACCAGCGGCTTTGAAAGGTCATCCAGGTTGGTGATTTCCCCATGTATTATATCAAACCCATGCTGAACATTATCCAGATCATTGATGTACGCTTGTGGTGTTCCAAACTGGAAAATCTGCTTTCGCATTTCGACAGCACTGTAACCAAATAGGGTTCGCTGGATCGTACCTTTGAAGTTGCCATCGGCCTGCAAATCAAATGTCAGCATGTTGACCTGTTTTTCTCTATCGGGTGCAATGATGGTATACCAGTACGATTTTTTTTCACCCAATACCCTCCCCTTGCCATTGAGGCAACGCTCCGGGATCAAACCGAAAGGAAAAAAATCGTCCGTGGCATCGAGCAGGTAAACCTTACCTCCCAGATTCAATTTTGCAACAACGTAGTTGAACTCACTTATCACCGGAAAGAGCTCGGTAGGCAATCCATTTTTCCGAGTTGAAAGAATCATAGGCTCCACATTCATACCCGCATAGTTCAATGCGGCTACAAGTGACAAATTGATATCACCTACGTTCCCTGTTTTCCTGTCAAATGCTTTTTTAATTCCGAGTTCACTGAAGATCCCATAGGTTTCATTCCACCTGTACCATCCTTTAATGAAGTCGTAAATTTTTTTTGCCTGCTGAAGGGAATCCGTTTCACCGGCTAGTACCAAAGCGATATGATTACCCACTATACCATCACCACGCTTAACCTGTAAACCAAATCGCTCGTCACGTCTCAGCTCCAGTTCTGCATCCTTCCATTCCTTTGCGATTTTATCCTTTCGCCCATCGAAAAATTCAATTTCGTTTAACTCAAAGTTAATAGAGGATATAAAGTTCGACCGGGCAGTCATGAACTCTTCCTCTTTAAAGGCGGGTATGTTTGTCATCGACCATTTAAACCGGGCACAGTCAGCTTTGTTGCCGCCCCCAGGTGTAAAACAATCTTCCACCAGATCGCTCTCATTTTTATCAAGCTCCAAAAAACCTCTCAGACTAACGTGATACTTATAGTTGGCGGGTATGGTTGCCCAGTATTCGCTGCTCACTTTAGGGATGTCTCCCTGGAATTCCCAGCCTCTGAAGTTATAGCGGAAAGGAGATTCTAAAATATATTGATATTCAATTACCGTTCCTGCGCGGACATTGGGAATAGCAAACTTTTTTATATCCCAATATTTACTGATGGTTTCGGTAAATACATTCTTTGGATTCAACTTCGTTTCGCGCATTGAGCCACCTTCGATATTAAAACTCGAGGCTTCAACCGAACGAACAGACTCAACGCGATTGTCATTCTTGCGCAAGGGAATTTCAATGTTGGCCTGCTCAACACCCTGCGGCTTCAGTATTTTGATGATAACATGATATTCAAAAAGCAGATTGTGATCATTGCTGTTATCGATATAAGCTTCACCAAACTCCTTCAAAACAACGGCATAGGTTGCTGTATCGTGTTCGTATGTTTTTATTTCCAGATTGCGATACGTGACTTCGCCAAAAGGGAATCCATGATCCTGTGAAAAAACGGATTGCCAACAACAGAGTAATACCAACGTAACTTTTACCAGCCGCATGTGCGTATTTTTTTGCGGCCTCAATATATCAAGTAATTGGTGATCAGGCTCAAAAAGACGGCCCGGGCTTTCGCCCGGGCCGCTTACCAAACTAACCCATCCCCTCTATCAACAAGATTGTTAATGCTATTGGCCAAGGAAACTCAAATAAAAACAAAAGTTTCCGTGGTTTCCTCTTTAAAACAGCAATACGATTAAATGGTTCCTCTTCGATTCAAAAATTCAGATTATTTTTAGTCAAGTGCAGAATCAACCGTTTGAACTGTCTGATTCTTCCTGTTTGGATGACTCCTCCCACCTGCACCACTTGTCCTTCATTTTTTGTTTGAATACTTCGCGTTGTTCAGGACTCATGTGAGAGAATTTCTCGTATAGCTTGTTTTTCCAACCGGGTGTATTTCCATGTGTAGATGAATGACAATGTTTACCAAATCCCCAAGACAGAAGCTTACTTAACATTAATAAACCCAATGCCTGAAAGAAGGTAATCTCCGGACCGTTAAACAGAACGGGCACAAGCCAGTTCCATAATAACATGGTAGCTGCACCAGCCGCGACAACGGCCAGCAGGCATAGCATCACCCATTTGAATATCATTCCACCTTTGTTCATATCATCCTAATCTGTTCTCATTACTGCCCGGCAGGTTTATAAATCATCATACAACCGCTGCAATTTCTTGCGAAGGGCCAAAATGGCATATCGCTTCCGCGAAAGCAATGTATTGATAGACACCCCTGTCTCCTCAGAGATTTCACGGAAGCCCCGTTCTTCAATTTCATTCTGTATGAATACTTCGCGCTGCTCAGCAGGTAATTCATCCAGGGCTTCAAGTATAGCTTCCCAAATGACATCGCGGAGATACGCGTTGTCGGGTGTGTTGCCCAGATCGGGAAGGATATCCTGAAGCGTTAGCGGAGCATCTTCATCCTTTCCGGCAGGAAGAGTAAGTTCAGCCCGTTTAGGCCGCGCGGCATCTCTCCTGTACCGGTCTATAATCTTGTTCCGGGCCACAGAAAACAACCATGATGTAACCCGGTCAAGGGATTCAATGGTTTCATAACCCGCTACGAACTGGTAGAATACATCCTGCAGAATATCCTCAGCCTCCTCCACGGTTGAAACCCGATTGCGGATAAAACTCAGCAACCGGTCTTTCTCCCGGAGAAATGTCTCTTCCTTCATCTGCATGGCTAAGTCCATTGCACGTACCTTTCACGATTTAGATTGAAAGACGGGGCAACATTCTTTTTATTTTATAAAGGTTGAAAAATAGTGACAAGCTGAAAGCTCACAATCTAAAGTTTTTACAATCTTGGCTATTGGCATGACCGCTAAAAACCCCGAATCAACGCTGTATTACACCAAAGAAGGAAATGGGAAGAAAAATCTCCTGCTTTTTCATGGCTTTGGCCAGGATCACACAGCCTTTGACGCCATCCGGGATGATCTCGGCCAATTGTACACCCTCTATAGTTTTGACCTCTACTTTCACGGCCGCAGCCTTTGGCCAAAGGGAGACAAACCGATACGCAAGGAGGAATGGGAAAACATCCTCACTGATTTTCTTCAGACCAATAAAATTGACTCCTTTTCTATGGCAGGTTTCAGCATCGGCACAAAATTCCTCCTGGCAACACTGGAAGCATTTCCCGCGCAGACAGAAGAATTATTTCTGATTGCCCCGGATGGCATCAAGCCTGATTTCTGGTATAACGTGTCAACCCGCACGGCACTTTTTCGAAACCTGTTCAAGAGTTTGATCAACCGTCCCGGTTGGTTTTTCATGCTGCTGAATGGTCTGCAACGTTTACGGATTCTTCCGAAAGAGGTAATCCAGTTTGCCAGATCACAAATGAGAACACCCGAAAAACGTTCACAGGTATATCACAGCTGGGTTGTATTTCGGGAACTTCGCGTTCACGCTCATCAGACTGCACATGTCATTAACCAATACCATATACCAGTCAACGTGCTGATTGGAAAACATGACCGGATCATTGATGAAAAGAAGGTAGCCCCTCTTCTCCAGCATCTGGAACAATATTCATTAGATATTGAAGAGTCAGGTCATCACCAATTATTAAAGAGAGAGTCCCTTCAAAAGTTCTTCCTTAAAGGCCGTTTGTAACCGGTTGTTAAGGGGCTTTTCGTTCCTGTAAAATGACCTTTTGGTATCTAAAATCACGGAATGAATGGTAAAAAAGTCTCTGCATTTCCATCAATTCATACTACTTTTGCGCATCTTTTAAACACGGAGTTCTCCATGATTTTATTCTTTCGTTCAAAAGCCAACACGATCTATGCAGTTGGTGTGGCGCAGCCTGTCCAAAATTCAGATATCCAGAAACTTACGTGGCTTTTTGGAAAGGCTGAAGCCCTGGCAGACAAGACCCTTGAAGGCCAGTTTATCGGCCCCCGGAAAGAGATGATCACCCCCTGGAGTACGAACGCGGTAGAGATTACCCAAACCATGGGTATCTCAGGGATAACCCGCATTGAAGAATTTCACCCCGTAGCAAATGCCGATGTCCGCTATGACCGGATGCTTCAGCACAAGTATACAGCATTAGATCAGGATCTGTTCACCATCGTTCACACGCCTGATCCCATACTTGAGGTCGACAACATAAAAGCCTATAGTGAAAGAGAAGGGCTGGCTTTAAGCAGTGAAGAAATAAGCTACCTTGAAAATGTCAGCAAAGAATTGGGGCGCAAGCTCACCGACAGCGAAGTGTTTGGCTTTTCGCAGGTGAACTCAGAACATTGTCGTCATAAAATTTTCAACGGCACATTTATTATTGACGGAAAAGAAAAAGAGTCAACGCTTTTTCAGCTGATCAAGAAGACCTCAAAAGAAAATCCGCATCACCTCGTTTCGGCCTACAAAGATAACGTGGCTTTTATCAAAGGTCCGCGTATAGAACAGTTTGCCCCAAAGCGCCAGGATACAGCCGATTTCTTTGAAGTGAAAGATATTGATTCGGTGATATCGCTTAAAGCCGAAACACACAACTTCCCTACCACAGTTGAACCTTTCAACGGTGCGGCAACCGGTTCAGGCGGAGAGATTCGCGACAGGCTTGCAGGTGGAAAAGGTTCGTTGCCATTAGCCGGTACAGCGGTGTACATTACTTCATACCCCAGATTAGCTGGTGGCAGACCCTGGGAAGAAAAGTTTGAACCACGCAAATGGTTATATCAGACACCGGAAGAAATACTCATCAAGGCTTCAGATGGCGCTTCTGATTTTGGAAACAAGTTTGGTCAACCCCTGATCAACGGAAGTGTTCTCACCTTTGAGCATTTCGAAGGCGGTAAAAAATACGGGTTTGATAAAGTGATCATGCTTGCTGGTGGCGTGGGCTACGGTAAGGAAAAAGACAGCAAGAAGGAACACCTGAACACAGGAGATAAAATTGTTTTGCTGGGTGGTGATAATTATCGCATTGGTATGGGGGGCGGTGCTGTATCATCAGTTGCCACAGGTGAGTATGGTAATGCAATCGAGCTCAATGCCATTCAGCGTTCTAATCCCGAAATGCAAAAACGCGTAATGAATGCCATTCGTGCGCTGGCGGAAGCTGATCAAAACCCGATCGTATCCATTCACGATCATGGTGCCGGTGGGCATTTCAATTGCCTTTCTGAATTGCTGGAAGAAACCGGTGGTACTATTCACATTGATAAACTTCCCATTGGCGATCCTACCCTTTCTGATAAAGAGATCATCAGTAATGAATCACAGGAAAGAATGGGTCTGGCCATCCGTGAAAAAGATATCGACCTGTTGAAAAAAGTTTCGGAGCGCGAACGTGCGCCCATCTACGTGATCGGTGAAGCCACAGGTGATAAGCAATTACATTTCCAGAAGAATGGTCAATCTAAAAAACCGATTGATTTTACAGTAAAGCACCTGCTGGGTTCCTCTCCAAAAACAATCCTGACAGATAAAAAAACACCATCGAATTTTAAAGGAGTTGAATACGATGTTCAAAAGTTAAGAACCTACCTCGACAATGTTCTGCAACTGGAAGCTGTGGCCTGCAAAGATTGGTTAACCAATAAAGTGGACCGCTCAGTAACCGGTCGCGTGGCCAAGCAGCAGGCCTGCGGACCGATTCAGCTTCCGTTGAATAACGTTGGTGTAATGGCCCTGGACTTTCTCAGTAACAAAGGTGTCGCTACAGCCATCGGCCATGCACCAGCAGCCTCACTGATCGATCCGATAGCGGGAAGTAAGTTAGCCATTGCCGAATCGCTCACCAATATTTTGTGGGCTCCGCTCACCTATGGTCTTACCGGTGTTTCTCTGAGTGCCAACTGGATGTGGCCGGCAAAACAGGAAGGCGAAAATGCCAGATTGTATGATGCTGTTCAGTCCGTGAGTGATTTTGCCATTGCGTTGGGTATTAATATTCCTACTGGAAAAGATTCCTTATCGATGACGCAGAAATATCCCAACGGTGAAACGGTATACTCTCCGGGAACAGTCATCATTTCAGCTGTAGGTGAAGTGGCTGACATTACACGGATTATATCACCAGTGCTGCAACAGGAGGCAGGAACCCGGATCATCCATATTGACTTTTCATCAGACACTTTAAAACTGGGCGGAAGCAGCTTCGCACAGACACTGAGTTTGCTCGGCAATGATGTACCTTCCGTAAAAGACGAAAAGTATTTTGTAAAAGCATTTGAAGCCATTCAAACCCTGATCAGACAAAATCTGATTTTAGCCGGCCATGATATTTCTGAGGGAGGCTTGATCACAGCCTTGCTGGAGATGTGCTTTGCTGTGCCTGACATCGGCTTAACGCTGAACCTATCCGACTATAATGATGATCTGGTGAAAATATTCTTCGCAGAAAATCCGGGTGTGGTGATCCAGGTAGACAATGAGCAGGAAGTAACGGGTATACTGAAAGAAGCTGGCATTCAATACCGCATTCTGGGACATGTGTCAGGTGAAAGGAAAGTGACCATCCATCATCAGAACAATCTGATCAGCTATCCGGTTGATGAACTCCGTGATACCTGGTATAAAACATCCTACCTGCTCGATAGCAAGCAACGTACAAAAGGACATGCTGAAAAGCGCTATCACAACTACAAAGTACAACCGCTTCAGTATACTTTCCCCAAATCGTTTACAGGTGGATTCGAAGTCTACGGCATTGATCCGAAACGGAGAAAACCTTCGGGAATAAAAGCAGCCATCATCCGTGAGAAAGGTGTGAATGGCGATCGCGAAATGGCTTACACACTGTACCTCGCGGGGTTCGATGTAAAAGATGTTCATATGACTGATCTGATCGCAGGGCGTGAAGATCTTTCGAACGTTAACCTGATCGTGTTTGTAGGTGGATTCTCAAACTCTGATGTACTCGGTTCAGCCAAGGGATGGGCAGGCTCATTCCTTTACAATCCAAAAGCAAAAGAAGCACTTGATAAATTCTATGCACGCAAAGACACATTGAGTCTGGGTGTCTGCAATGGTTGTCAGCTGATGATGGAGTTGGGTTTATTGTATCCGGACTGGCAGGAACCCATGCATCATAATGGTTCAGGAAAATTTGAATCGCCTTTTATAAACCTCACTATCCCTCCGAATAATTCTGTTATGCTTTCATCACTGGCAGGATCACGGTTAGGTGCATGGATCGCACATGGTGAAGGTATGTTTAAGCTACCGGCCGACAGATCGAAGTTTAACATCGGTGCCGAATTCTCTTATCACGAGTATCCTGGTAACCCCAATGACTCTGATCTTTCTACAGCAGCATTATACTCACATGACGGAAGACATCTGGCCATTATGCCGCACATAGAAAGGTCTCTTTTTCCATGGAATTGGGGATATTATCCGACAGATCGTAAGACAGACCAGATATCACCGTGGATTGAAGCCTTTGCTAACGCCCGTGAGTGGGTGAAAAGAAACTCCTGACTAATTTAATAAAAGGTTAAAAGCGCTTGTTGTTATCACAGATGAATAGCTTTATCTTCATCTTTGATAACAACCCGCGCTTATGAAGAGAATTTACGCTCCACTTTGTGTACTTGTGCTGTTTGCTTCATGTTTGGGTTACAAGGAGCTTCCGGTTGAGTATGATTACAGTTATAAAGGCAACTTTAAAAAGTACCGGACCTTTGACATCATGAAACCTGCCGGCCCGGCAGATTCTTCCATGATGAATGAAGTGATCGAGAAGTCAATTGTTTCCCGGATGAAATTCCTGGGATACAAGCAGGCCCAGAATAAACCACACCTCATCATTGGGTTCAAAATGTTTAATGATAGCCTGCGATTCAACGGATATAATCAACCTGATATTGAAGAATGGGTAAAATCACAAGCGGAGGATATTGATTATGATCCGCAGAAATTCACCCTGAAGACAGGTACCCTTCTCATTCAGTTTTATGACCGCAGGCAAAACCGTTCGATCTGGCAAGGTTATGCTACCACCATGTATGGCTCCATCGATTTTAATAACAGCCGACACCTGCGCAATGCTGTGATTTCCATTCTGGACAAGTACCGTTTCTGGGCTGAAGGATTTATGGAAGGAAACACGGTGTCAAATCAGGAAAATGACCTCTAAAAATTCGCACAGAGGTTAACATTTACCAAAAATAATTCTACCTTTGCCATCCCAAAATAATGGGTTTTGGCCTTTTTTTGGGCGTTTTAGAAGATTGTCCGATGGTGTAACTGGCAACACGCCTGATTTTGATTCAGGAAAGTCCAGGTTCGAGCCCTGGTCGGACAACTTAAAGTAGGAATCCCGCCTGGCGGGATTCTTTGTTAAACGTTAACCGTGAAATCGTTTTCTGCGGTTAGTTAACTGATTGACCCATGGCTGTTAAAATTTTCAGTGGAAGAGCTACTTCGTATCTGGCCGAAAAGATCGCTAGCGCTTATGGCGAACGGTTAGGCGAAGTAAATTACCAGCAATTCAGTGATGGTGAGATGTCTCCCTTTATCCGTGAATCTGTTCGAGGTCATGAGGTATTCATCATCCAATCTACCTTCCCACCTTCTGACAACCTGATGGAATTACTGCTCATGGTGGATGCCGCCAAACGCGCCAGTGCCTCCAGTGTCAATGTGGTAATTCCCTACTTCGGATATGCCCGCCAGGATCGTAAAGACAAACCCCGGGTAGCCATAGCCGCTAAATTGATTGCCAATCTTATCTCTGCAGCCGGAGCAAACCGGATTATGGCTTGTGACCTGCATGCCGACCAGATACAGGGATTTTTTGATATACCTGTAGATCACCTGGACGGATCTTATATTTTTATTCCTTACCTCAAATCTCTTGGTCTGACCAATATCATGTTTGCTTCTCCGGATGTTGGAGGAATTAAACGTGCCAGAAGTTTTGCCAAGTTCTTTGATGCCGAGCTGGCCGTTTGTGATAAGTACAGAAAAGAAGCCAACAAAATAGATTCGATGCGCCTTATCGGTGAAGTAGAAGGAATGGATGTTGTGCTTGTGGATGACCTGGTGGATACAGCCGGAACGATTTGTAAAGCTGCCTCACTGTTAAAAGAAAAAGGTGCTAAATCAGTTCGTGCAGTTTGTACCCATCCTGTATTATCCGGCAAGGCGTATGAGAATATTGAAAACTCGGTGCTGGAAGAAATTGTGGTGTCGGATACGATCCCGCTGAACGCCAAAAGCTCCAAGATAAAAGTATTATCTGTATCTGACCTGTATGCCAAGGCTATCCGGAAGATCCATGACAATGAGTCGATCAGCTCACTGTTCATTAAACTTTAACATTTCGAAACTTTTAAACTTAAATACATACCATTATGAAAACTGTTGAGATTATAGGGTATAAACGAGCAAATCTCGGCAAGGCTGATTCCCAAAAACTTCGGGACGAAGGTCTTGTACCTTGTGTGTTGTACGGAGGAAATGAACAAATTCATTTCAGCTCTCCGATGATTCTGTTCCGGGAATTGGTGTATACCAATGAAGCACACTTTGTGCACATTAACATTGAAGGTGAAGAGTGCCAGGCTATCCTGCAGGAAGTTCAGTTCCATCCGGTTAGTGAAGTTATCCTGCATGCGGATTTTCTTCGCATCACAGAAGACAGAAAAATCAAAATGAGCATTCCTGCCCGTTTAGTGGGTGTTGCTCCTGGTGTTTCTAAAGGTGGTGCACTGGTTCAGAAGAGAACTACATTGAAAGTATATGCTTTTCCGAAAGATATGCCTGATCACATTGACGTAGATGTATCTACGCTTGATTTCCACCATGCCATTAAGGTTGGTGACATCAAGATCGGGAACCTTGAATTCCTTGATCCGAAACAAGCTTCTGTAGCTGTAGTTGAAGTTCCTCGCGCTGCTAAAATGGCTGCTGAAGATGCTGCTGCTGCCGCTGCTGCTCCTGCTGAAGGTGCTGCTGCTACCCCTGCTGCGGGTGCTGATGCCAAGAAAGCCGAAGCGCCTAAGAAAGAAGAAGGCAAGAAGTAATTCTGGTCACGATAGAGCTAAAAAATCCTTCCTGAGTCAGGAAGGATTTTTTGTTTCTGCCCATTTGTAATTACCGGTTAATTCGTTGCTTTGCCAGTGAACATTAAGCTGAACAGGATAGTGATACTATGAAATACCTTATCGCAGGTTTGGGTAACATCGGTGCTGAATATGAATTGACTCGACACAACATTGGGTTTTTGGTGCTCGATCAGCTAGCCGATGAACATAAAGCTTCCTTTTCAGTGGATCGCCTGGCTGAAAAAACTGAATTCAAATTCAAAGGCAGAAGCATTCACCTGATCAAGCCTACTACCTACATGAACCTGAGTGGAAAGTCTATCGCCTACTGGCTTCAGGAACTGAAAATACCAAAAGAGAATCTGCTGGTTATTGTAGACGATCTGGCTCTTCCATTTGGCAGTTTACGGATGCGCACCCGTGGAAGCTCTGCCGGACATAATGGGTTAAAGAATATTGAACTTCTTCTGAACGGTCAGGAATACGCCCGCTTACGTTTTGGTATCGGAAACTCCTTTGGCAAAGGTCAGCAGGTGGATTTTGTCCTGAGTAATTTTGAAAAGGAAGAGTTTGATCAGTTGCCAACCGTCATCAAAAAAGCGAATGAAATGATTATTTCCTTCTGCGCGATAGGTGCAGAACGCACCATGAACCAATTCAACAATTGACGTATGAGAGACCAAGTACACATTGCTATTCAGATTGTTCCCCTTTGCACAGAACATCAACCCTATACGATCATAGACAAAGCCATTGAAGTTATTGAAAAATCAGGCGTTGACTTTCGAGTTGGCGCAATGGAAACGGTTATGCAAGGAGACTATGACACCCTGATGAAAGTAGCAAAGGAAGCCCAACACATTTGCCTTCAGTCAGGTGCAGACGAGATTGTAGTTACCATGAAGGTGCATGCAAAAAGAACAGGTACAGTTACCTGGGAAGAAAAAGGACTATAGGTTTAAAGTATAAGATTGAGTATTGGAACTTTAAACTTAGACTTTAACATTATCAGTTCACCGTTGATCCCGGCTCAACGGCATCCGAAGGATGAACCAGTTTTAATTTGCCGTCTTTATCCTCGGCCATTAAAATCATTCCCTGCGACTCCAGTCCCATCATTTTACGCGGAGCCAGATTGGCTATGAACGTCACCTGCTTTCCGACCATCTCTTCCGGAGAATAGTGAAGTGCAATACCGCTCAGTATTGTCCGTGTATCGAGACCCGAATTGACGGTAAGCTTTAAAAGTTTATTCGACTTCTCCATCTTCTCCGCAGCCACAACTTTCCCAATCCGTATGTCAAGCTTGGCAAAGTCGTCAAACACAATTTCAGGCTTGAGCGGCTTAACCGGATTATTGGTCTGAGGTTGTTCCATGCTCTTCGGTTTTTTAAGTCTTTCAATTTGCTTCTCAATGTCAGCTTCTTCCACGTTTCTGTATAAAAGCTCAGCTGCTCCGAGGGCATGGTGCTGCTTGACAACATAAATCATCTCTTCTTTTTTCCAGAATTCTTCTCGTAAATCCTCCCACGAATTTATCCCAAGTTGTTTTTGAATACTGACCGAGCCATCGGGAAGAAAAGGTTCGCACGCCAGCGCGATGTTACCTACTATGGTCAATGCATAATTTAAAATGCACCCCACAGCTTCCATATCTTCTTTCGCCAGTTTCCAGGGTTCGGTATCAGCCAAAAATTTATTTCCGATGCGCGAAAGATTCATCATCTGAAACTGAGCCTCACGGAAACGGAAATTTTTCAACGCCCCGGTCATTTCTTTGATAGCGGTGTTCAGATCGATATGTGACTGATTGTAAGACGCCAGGATTTTCTTTCTTCTTTCATCTGTACTCGAAAGCTCATGTTCGGAAGGTACCTTACCCTCGAAATATTTCCAGGTCAGCACCATCACACGGTTTACAAAGTTTCCCAGAATAGAAACCATCTCACTATTTACCTTTTGCTGATAATCCTTCCAGGTAAAGTCGGCATCCTTGGTCTCGGGAGATATGGAATTCAATACATATCGCAACTCGTCTCTTCGTCCTGGAAAATCCTGCAGATATTCATGAAGCCATACGGCATGGCTACGTGAGGTTGAAAGCTTCTCCCCTTCGAGGTTGAGAAATTCATTGGCCGGAACATTATCCGGCAGAATGTAATCACCTTCCGCTTTCAGCATGGCCGGGAAGATGATACAATGAAACACAATATTATCCTTACCAATAAAATGAATCAGCCGGGTTTCCGGATCTTTCCAGTATTTTTCCCAGTCATTGGGCTTCAGTTCTTTTGTAGCGGATATATAACCAATAGGTGCATCAAACCACACGTAGAGTACTTTACCTTTGGCATCGGGTAACGGAACAGGTATACCCCAATCAAGGTCGCGTGTGATCGAACGGGGTTGTAAGCCCTGATCCAACCATGATTTACACTGACCAAACACATTGGTTTTCCAGTCTGCGTGACCTTCTATAAGCCACTCCTTCAACCATGATTCAAATTTGTCTAGCGGAAAATACCAATGTTTGGTGGGTTTCAGCACCGGGGTCTTTCCGGAAACGGTTGACCTCGGATTTATCAATTGCTTAGGACTTAAACTTGTGCCGCATTTTTCACACTGATCACCATATGCATTGGTATTTCCACAATTCGGGCAGGTACCTATGATGTAACGGTCTGCAAGAAATATATTTTCCTGCTCATCAAAATACTGATCAGAAGTTTCTTCAATGAATAGACCCTTGTCGTAAATCTTCTTGAAAAACTGTTGAGCGGTTTCATAATGAACCGGATTGGATGTACGCGAATAGATGTCAAACGAAACTCCAAAATCCTCAAAAGCCTTCCTCATCAGGTTGTGATACTTGTCGACAAAAGCCCGGGGTGTTACATTTTCCTTTTTGGCTCCCAGTGTTATCGCCACACCATGCTCATCTGACCCGCAGATAAACACTACATCTTCGCCTTTAAGGCGCAAATACCTGACATAGGTATCTGCGGGAAGATAGGCTCCTGCAATGTGCCCGATATGAAGTGGACCATTGGCATACGGCAATGCTGCTGTTATTGTGTGTCGTTTAAAAGTACCCATGATGCGTTCTTAGCCTGAAAATAAGCCTGCAAAGATGATAAGAGAAATGGAGGTAAAAAAATTCTAGTAAATGGAAGGCTTTTCCTTTCCTTCCTCCGGATTGGGAGGATATGGAGGAAATACCACGAAGAATTCCGTAAATCCTTCTGGTGTGGTTAGCAGACCAACTTTACCACCCAGCTTAGCCGTGGCTGTTTTTACAATGTATAATCCGATACCTCCAGTCTCCGATCGTTCTGATGCCCGGAAGAACATGCGGAAGAGTTTCCCAGGGTTCGACTCACTGATTCCTATTCCGTTGTCAATCACTCTGACCTTTACGCTTTTTTCTTCTGATGAATCAATGCGTACCTCCACAAACGAATCAACACGGTCTGAATCATTGTAAAATTTGATGGCATTATCGATGAGGTTTTCTAGCACTATTCTGACAAGCTCCTTATCAGAGTGAATAAAAACACGTTCATCAATCTGCTTTCGTATATTCAGTTTGCCCGGCAATCCTTTTTTCTTTTCCAACAGCATCACATCACCTACTATAGTATTAAAATCAATCTTGGATACAGAGAGTTTTGAGTTGTTTATCTGATTGATGATCAACAGACGCGTCAGGATGGTATTTAATCGTTCTGCTGTAGAATCCAGTTTGCGCAGGTAATCCAGGGCAATGGCATCCTTAACATCCATCAGAGCTACATTACACATTCCCTTTAAGCTCGCAAGCGGGCCGCGGATATCATGCGATGTTTTGTAAATGAAGTTATCAAGTTCATCGTTAACCTGCTTCAGGGATTGGTTGGCACGTTCGAGATCCTCAGTTTTTGATTCTACCTCTTTATCCAGGTATTTGTTTTTGCTTTCGAGGAGTTTATTTTGTTCCTGAATGGTTTCCTTGGCCTCTGACAATTGAGCGTTAACGCGCTTGATCGTTCGGTTACTTCGCTGCAGAACTAATATCAGGAGGCCTGCCAGGATAGCCACTATGGCCGCCAATATGCTAAGTGCGCGTTGCTGTTCAATGATCTTTTCCTTTGCCGCAATGGTAGCAATGTTTTCACGCTCTGCATATTCGGTTTGAACCCTTGCAATGTTTTTGATCAGGTCTTCTCCGTAGATACTATCCTTCAAATGGATATACTTGCTTTGGTAAGCAGAAGCGTTTTTAAAATCGTTTACATCTTCATAAATACGTGAGAACTCTCGATATATAGAAATCAAGGTTTCATTATGACCTGTTCCTTCTGACACCTTTTCACTCTCTTTCAGGTATTCAAGCGCCTTAACAATATCCTTTCGTTCTTTTCTAACAATTGCCAATTCAACCAGGCTCTCAGCTTGCATTCGCCTGGAGCCAACTTTAATGGACAATTCAAGTGATGTGAGAAAATTTTTCTCAGCTTCATCCAGTTTCTTCAATCCCAAGTTTGATATTCCAAGCGCAAACTGTCCTTCCAGATTGATTTCATTACTACAATGATCACCACAGCTTGCCAACCCATCCTGAGTGTACTGCAATCCTTTGGAGTACCCTTTTACACTATTATAGGCAAGACCCAAATTGATAAGCAGGCGATCCAGATCATTGTTATCCTTGATCTCGCGCTTATGTCTTAGAGCTCGTTCATAAAATTCTATTGAGCGGTCAAAATTTTGAAGCTTAAAATAAACAAGGCCGATATTATTCAGTGTTGCTCCTACAGCCATTTTTTCATTCGGATCTTTTTCCTGTATCTGAAGAATACTAAAATTAAACTCCAGCGCCTGGTCATAATTTGCACTAAAGGTGTGCGTAACGGCAAGCGCTGTTAAAAGGTATTTATATTCTTCATAAAAGCCGCTCTCTGTTCTATGCCGTCTGGCTATAGGAAGAACTCCGCTCAAAGTTTCAATAGATTCCGCAAGCCTATCGAGCCTTCTCAGGATTTGGCCACGCAACCTCGTACCCCGAACCATCCGTAGGCTATCTCCTATTTGCGTTGCCAATGCAAGCCCTTCCCCTACATATTCCAATGATGCGTTTTTGTCACTAGTCACTGTTTCACGAGCCAATTGGAACAACACTTCGCAGCGATCCGAACCCGTACTTGTTACGCTCAGTTTTTTAAGCGAGTCTATCCTATTCGTATCCTGAGAAGCTGATGGGACTATGAAACCGAAAACAAAAAATATCGAAAGCAGACACCCTTTAAGAATCTTTAAAAAATTATAGTACACGTGTTATTTCTAAAATTTTATTCAACCAAAAAGTATAAAACGCCCTATGATATTTGTATCACAAAGTAAGTCAA
>DASXWH010000008.1:0-12666 GCA_036503775.1 Ohtaekwangia sp. | reverse complement strand
CTGTCTACGGCACAATACACACGCAGGATCAAGGAATCCAGTCTCCGTAAAATTCTCGGATCGAATAAAAGCGAGCTGGCGTTTCATTTCTTTTCAGAAGCCTTTCTCTTCTGCTGCGTGGCGGCACTCATCGGTTTTGGTATCACACAGCTGAGCATTCCGTTCTTCAACACGCTGGCAGGTACCAGCCTCCAGTTCAGCATGACGCAGACACCGGAAATTATACTGGTAATTATAGGTCTCATCGTACTCATGAGCTTGTTGTCGGGAAGCTACCCCGCTATTTTTCTCAGCAAGTTCTCGCCCGTGGAAGCCATGAAAGGAAAACTGCGCACGGGCAAACAAGGTAAGTTGCTGCGCAACGGCCTGGTAACATTCCAGTTTTTCACGTCCATGGTGCTGATCGTTTCTACCCTGGTGGTATTTAATCAGCTCGATTTCCTCGCGAAGAAAGACATCGGCTTCAACCGTGAGAACCTGATGGTGGTAAACCGCCTCGAATGGGTAAATGATAAAAAAACATTTCAGCATGCGCTGGAAAATATTCCCGGTGTTGAATCGGTGTCGTGGAGTACTTCGGTTCCGCCTAACCTGTATGATGGTGACCAGTTCCGCGTGGAGGGTGCTAACGATAAATTGATGCCGCTGAATTTTGTGAAAGCCGATGAGGATTATGTCAGCACATTGGGACTGCACATCAAAGTGGGCCGGAACTTCTCGAAGGAAAACCCCGGTGACAAAGGACGGATCATCCTGAATGAAATGGCCGTGAGGTCATTTGGTTGGAGTGTAGATGAACAGGTGCTGGGCCGGAAGATCGAATATCCCGGAGATACAACATACGAAGTGATCGGTGTGGTAGGCGACTTCAATTACTGGGGATTGCAATCGCCCATACAACCGATGGCTATTTTTCACAGTGAAGGGCCGATGTATTCCGGTCGCAATCACTACATGGTGCTGCGTGTAGGTGCCACCGATTCGGATGCGTTGAAGACCCTCATCGCGGGCGTATCCGACAGCTGGACGCAGTTTGCCGGAGATCATCCGTTTCAATATGATTTTGTTGACGACTCTTTCGATCAGTCATTTCGTTCACAGGAAAAATTCAGTCACGGCCTGATGATCCTGGCCGGACTGGCCATCATGATCGCGTGCTTCGGTCTGCTGGGCATGATCATCTATACACTCGAACAACGGTTAAAAGAGATCGGCATCCGCAAAGTAGTGGGTGCATCGGTAGTGGGGATCTGGTTCCTGATGATCCGTAACTATGCTTCACTGATCGTAAGTGCTATTCTGCTTAGCATACCATTTTGTGTGTGGCTGCTGGGCAAGTGGCTGGAAGATTTTAACTATCGTATTGAGATCTCAGCGATGCCGTTTGTCATTGCCGGTGGAGGTATACTGATCACTTCACTTCTGGTAACAAGTTATCATGTATTGAAAGCCGCGAATACCAACCCGGTTGATGTGTTGAAAGACGAGTAACGTTAATCGTTATTCGGGAGCAAGGGATTAGTGCATGTGTGTGACCTCAGTATTTGAAAACCTTCTCAAAGAGGAAAACACACCCAAATCCCTATCCTCATACCCACGATTAACGCCTGCCTGCCGGTAGGCAGGGATAACGAATAACGACTATCGAAAACACTAACATTCGTTTTTAGCGAAATTTCAAATATTTTTTGTCTTTCGCTTGAATGCTAATCTATAATTTGTGACAATTGTATCCGCACAGAATTTTATGATGACAAATCACAAAAACACCAAACGCTCGTTCAACCACAACCGGTTGCATAGCGCTTCTGTGCTCCTAACTATCGTCAGCATTATACTCGTAGTCAAACGCGCGGGGGCGATAGTGAATTAACTTTTAAAAAAGAATATCACAGACCGCCCCGATAGCCTCGGGGCGGTTTTGTTTTATACAAGAGACCACAAACTAACAGTTGTAATTATGTACTACACCAAAGACACGATCTTGTTCCTGAACGGCAAGTTCATCAAGGCGGTCGATGCACATACAGACTTGTACAGTCAGTCGCTGCATTATGGCTTTGGCGCGTTCGAAGGCATTCGCGCTTACCAGACCATGAACGGCACAAAGATCTTTAAAGCCTACGAACACTTCGAGCGCCTCAAGAAAAGCTGCGCCCTGGTAGGTATTCCTTTTCAATACGAAACCGAAGAGCTTGTTCAGATTGCTTACCAGCTTCTGGAAAAAAATAACCTCAGCGATGCTTACATCAGACCGCTGGTGTACTGCGGCCCCAATATGCAGCTCACGCACACCAACGAAGTGTACCTGATGATGTGCACATGGGAGTGGGAAAAGTATCACGGAGAGAAACAATTGAAGATGTGTATCTCTTCCTACCAGCGCCCGAATCCAAACTCGCTGAAGATGGAAGCGAAAGTGACCGGCCATTATGTGAACTCGATCCTCGCTACCAGTGAAGCAAAAGTACGCGGCTATGATGAGGCATTGATGCTCGACATGAACGGTAACATCGCTGAAGCACCGGGCGCGAACTTCTTCATGGAAAAGAACGGAGTATTGTATACACCTCCGCTCGGTCATATTCTCCCGGGGATTACGCGGCAAACCGTATTGAACATTTGCCGTGAGCTGGATATTCCGGTGAAGGAAAGAAATATCAAGCCGGAAGAACTGGAAACAGCAGACAGTGCATTCCTCTGCGGAACAGCAGCGGAGATTGCCAGCATTGAATCAATCGATGCAAAACCTTTCCTCAAACCCTGGTATGACAGTCTTGGAACCACCGTCCAGGAAGCATACAAATGCCAGGTGCTGGAAAGATCATTCAGTTACGTCATCATCTAAACAACCAGACGTCCGTAGAGGTGGGGCATCTTTCGATGCTCCATTATCTACAGACATTCGAGGGAGGTACGAAATACGAGGGACGAAGTAGAAGGCAAGAAGGAGAAAGATTTTTTAAACTATAGCATTAACCCAAAAACGTGAGTAAAGAACTTAACAAGTACAGCAGAACCATAACGCAGGACCCGACATTGCCTGCGTCACAAGCCATGCTTTACGGGATCGGTCTTACTGAACATGATCTCAAAAAAGCACAGGTTGGAATAGTAAGCACGGGCTTTGACGGAAATACCTGCAACATGCATTTGAATGCGCTGGCAGGAGAAGTAAAACAGGCGGTGTGGGATCAGGATCTGGTGGGATTGATCTTTCATACCATCGGAGTAAGTGATGGTATCTCTAACGGTACAACAGGAATGCGCTACTCCCTCGTGAGCCGCGACCTGATTGCCGATTCGATTGAAACGGTATGTGGTGCACAATTCTATGACGGATTGATTGCCGTAGTAGGATGTGATAAAAATATGCCGGGCTCACTCATCGCGATGGGAAGATTGAACCGCCCCGCGATCATGGTGTATGGTGGTACCATTGCCGGTGGTCATTACAAAGGACGTGAGCTCAACATCGTTTCAGCTTTCGAAGCGCTGGGCGAAAAAATTCAGAACAAGCTGAATGACGAAGACTACAAAGGCATCATCCAGAATTCCTGTCCGGGTGCAGGTGCCTGCGGTGGGATGTACACCGCTAACACCATGTCATCTGCAATTGAAGCATTGGGTATGTCATTACCTTACTCAGCTTCCAATCCTGCCCTGAGCAAAGAGAAATCAGCCGAGTGTACAGAAGCTGCGAAGGCCATCCGTCTTTGCCTGGAAAAAGACCTGAAGCCCCGCGACATCATGACGCTGAAAGCTTTTGAAAATGCGATCACGGTAGTAATGGTGTTAGGTGGATCAACCAATGCAGTATTGCACCTCATCGCCATGGCGAAGAGTGTAGGCATAAAAATCACACAGGAAGATTTTCAGCGCATCTCAGATAAAACTCCGTTGATCGCTGACCTGAAACCCAGTGGAAAATATTTGATGGAAGCACTGCACAAAATTGGTGGTGTTCCATCGGTGATGAAATACCTGTTGAAGAAAGGTTATCTCCACGGTGACTGTATCACCGTAACGGGTAAGACAATCGCGGAGAATGTAGCGAATGCGAAAGACCTTGATTTCGAAAAGCAGGACGTAATCGTTCCGTTCGAGAAACCGATCAAAGCAACGGGTCACCTGCAGATACTCTATGGCAATCTCGCAGAGAAAGGATCTGTAGCGAAGATCACCGGTAAAGAAGGTGAACGCTTCAAAGGCACGGCACGTGTTTTTAATGGTGAGTTCGAACTGGTGGATGGTATTCAGTCCGGAAAAATAAAAGCAGGTGATGTTGTCGTGATCCGTTATGTCGGACCGAAAGGCGGACCGGGTATGCCGGAGATGCTGAAGCCAACATCGCTTATCATGGGATCAGGCTTAGGTAAGTCTGTTGCGTTGATCACCGATGGACGATTCAGTGGAGGATCACACGGATTTGTGATAGGTCACATTACGCCTGAAGCGGCTGACGGTGGATTGCTCGCCTTCGTGCAGGATGATGACATCATCGAGATCGATGTGATCAAACACCAGATCAACCTGCTGGTGGATGAAAAAGAAATTCAAAGACGTAAGTCGAATTATAAGGCACCGGCCCGTTCAGCGGACAGCGGTGTATTATTCAAATATCTTAAACAAGTAAAAACTGCTGCCGATGGATGCGTTACTGACGAAGAATAAAACTGCGGCAAGCCCTGAGAAACCCCAGGCCGAGCCGAAGAAAAAGATTTCCGGATCTGAAGTACTCCTCAACTCACTCGTGGCAGAAGGTGTCGATATTATTTTCGGATATCCCGGTGGTGCGATCATGCCGGTGTATGATGCACTGTATCACTATGCCGACAGACTGAATCACATCCTGGTTCGTCACGAACAAGGTGCGATTCACGCTGCACAAGGCTATGCCCGTGTTTCCGGAAAGACCGGTGTTGTGTTTGCAACGTCAGGTCCTGGAGCGACTAACTTAGTTACAGGTCTTGCTGATGCATTGATCGATTCAACCCCGCTGGTGTGTATCACCGGACAAGTATTCGCGCACCTCCTGGGTACCGATGCTTTCCAGGAGTGTGATGTAGTGAATACGACTATTCCGGTTACGAAGTGGAATGTGCAGGTAGCGGAAGCAAAAGATATTGCAGGCGCTGTAGCGAAAGCATTTTACATCGCGCGTACCGGCAGACAAGGTCCCGTGCTGATCGACATCACGAAGAATGCGCAGAACGAAATGATCGAGGAGGCGGAATATAAGAAATGTGAAAACATCCGCACGTACAAACCGAAGCCTGTTCTTCAGCCATCACAGGTTGAGAAAGCTGCAGAGCTGATCAACAGTGCGAAGCGTCCTTACATTCTGGCCGGACAAGGAATTCTGTTATCAGGCGCTTCGAAAGAGTTGCTTGCATTCTCAGAGAAAACCGGAATCCCTGTAGCGAGTACCTTACTCGGTCTCGGTGCATTCCCGACTGATCATCCAAACTATGTTGGATTCTTAGGCATGCACGGAAACTACGGACCGAATATCAATACCAACGAGTGTGATGTGCTGATTGCGATCGGTATGCGTTTCGATGACCGCGTTACGGGTAACGTGAGCAAGTATGCACGCCAGGCGAAAGTGGTTCATGTGGATATCGATAAAGCGGAGATCAACAAGATCATCACAGCCGATGCGTTTGTTCATGCTGATGCAAAAGAAGCATTGGCAGCATTGATCCAAAAGTGTAATGCAAACAAGCACACGGAGTGGGTGGATAATTTCCATAAGCTGAATGACATTGAATACAACAAAGTCATTCACAAGGAATGTAATCCTACCGGAGAAATTACCATGGGAGAAGTGATCTCTAATCTTTCCCGTCTTTCAAAAGGAGAAGCGATTGTGGTAACCGATGTGGGTCAGCACCAGATGGTGACCTCACGCTACTATAAGTATAAGAATCCAAGAACGAATGTAACATCCGGTGGTGCCGGCACGATGGGTTTTGCATTGCCTGCAGCGATGGGTGCCAAGATGGCAATCCCTGCACAACAGGTAATTGCTGTCATCGGTGATGGCGGATACCAGATGACGGTTCAGGAACTGGGTACGATCATGCAATATGAAATTGCCGTGAAGATACTCGTGTTGAACAACAGCTTCCTCGGAATGGTGCGCCAGTGGCAGCAACTCTTCCACGGCAAGCGTTACTCGTTCACTGAGATGACCAATCCGAATTTCGTGAAGCTGGCCGAAGCGTACAGTATCCCTGCGAAGAAAGTAGATGCACGTGAGAACCTGGAAGCGGCTTTGAAAGAAATGCTGGATTCTAAAACATCCTACTTCCTCGAAGTAGTGGTCGGAAAAGAAGATAACGTCTTCCCGATGGTTCCTGCGGGAGCAGCGGTTTCTGATATTTTATTAGAAGCGCCACAAGCGAAGTGATCAATTAACAATGAACAATTAGCAATTAAAGGCAAAGCACACAAGTCACACAGCACACGGACAATGGACATCGACAAATTGATAATTGTTAATTGTTCATTGATAATTGAATAACTATGAAACAGGATTTCACATTAGAGATACATTCGGACAATAACTTTTCGGTAATAAACCGGATCGTTAATATTTTGAACAGGAGGAGAGTTCGCATCAAGAAGCTGATCGCGCATGAAAATGAAGATGATTTCAAGCGCGGTGTTGCTGTACTACTCCTTCACACAACTGGTGATATGATGGAGAAAGTAAAACATCAGCTGGAGAAACTGATCGAAGTGGAGCACGCCATCTATTATGAAGGAAGCGGACTCTACTGCGAGCTCAGCGCCAAACACAGCGTGGTGGACTGAGGAGTGGCTTAGAGGACAAGGCGGATAATTACCCGTCCTAGATGTAAAAATAACAAGTAGTAAGACGGATGATTATCCGTCCCATAGCAAGAGTAAGTAAGAAAAAAGGCGGATAATGATCCGCCTCAGTCATGGGACTAAAAATAGAAAGTAGTAAAGCGGACAAGTGTCCGTCTTATAGATAAGAGTAAGTAAACTAAAACTAAAACTAAAACAAACAATAAAATGGCTAAGATTAACTTCGGTGGAACTATAGAAGACGTAGTAACACGGGAAGAATTCCCAATGGAAAAGGCGCTGGAAGTAATGAAGAATGAAACCATCGCGATCATTGGTTATGGTGTTCAGGGTCCTGCACAGGCATTGAACCTTCGTGATAATGGTTTTAAAGTAATTGTTGGTCAGCGCAAGGGTTCCAAGACCTGGGATAAAGCTGTATCACACGGATGGGTTCCCGGAGAAACTTTATTTGATATTGAAGAAGCTGCAAAGAAAGGTACTGTAATTCAGTTCCTTCTTTCTGATGCTGGTCAGATCGAACTGTGGCCTGTGGTTAAGCCTTACCTCACAAAAGGAAAGACCCTCTATTTTTCTCACGGCTTTGGAATCACGTTCAAAGAACAAACGGGCATCGTTCCGAATTCAGATATCGATGTGATCCTCGCTGCACCGAAAGGTTCAGGAACTTCTGTTCGTAGATTGTTCTTACAAGGTAAAGGTATCAATGCGAGCTATGCCGTATTCCAGGATGCAACCGGTAACGCTAAAACCAAAGCCATCGCTTTAGGTATTGGTGTAGGTGCAGGATACCTGTTTGAAACGGATTTCAAAAAAGAAGTATACTCCGATCTTTCTGGCGAGCGCGGAACCCTGATGGGCGCTATCGCTGGTATCTTTGAAGCGCAATACGAAGTGCTCCGTGCCAACGGTCACTCTCCTTCTGAAGCATTCAACGAAACCGTTGAAGAGCTTACCCAAAGCCTGATGCCACTCGTTGCTGAAAACGGAATGGACTGGATGTATGCCAACTGTTCTACAACAGCACAGCGTGGTGCCCTCGACTGGAAGAAAAAATTCAAAGCCGCTACACTTCCTGTATTCCAGGAATTGTACAAGAGCGTAGCTACCGGTCAGGAAGCAAAACGTACGATCGAAACCTGTAGCAAGCCTGACTACCGCGAGAAACTGGCGGAAGAGTTGAAAGAGCTTCGCGAAAGCGAACTGTGGCAAGCCGGTGCTGCCGTACGTAAACTCCGCCCTGAAAAACAACAGGTCGAAGCCAGCATGATTAACTAAGGTACCTTATAGTACCACACATATCCGAAGCAGTTGGTTCGATCAGGACCAACTGCTTTTGTTTTTAACTGATGTTACGTACGAAACGCAATTTGATTAATTCTTTCCTTGTGAACCTTCGTGTTTTCGTGTCTTTGTGGCCAAAATTTATTGTTCCTTCTTTGCCACCAGGTCACAAAGGCACCAAGCAATCATTCAGTGCGTAACATCAGTTTTTTAGGGAGTAACAAGAAAGCGAGATGAGTACAAAAACAGGATCCACGGAGCTGAATATCAAACAGGCTGCCGATGTTTTAAAATCAGTCGTGCTGAAAACACCGCTGCAGTTTCATAAAAAACTATCGGAAAAATTCAAGGCAGAGATTTATCTGAAGCGTGAAGACCTTCAGGTGGTGCGTTCATACAAACTACGAGGTGCATATAATCTGATTCAAAGCCTGAGTGAAGAGCAACGCCAGCGTGGAGTAGTATGTGCCAGTGCTGGAAATCATGCACAGGGTGTTGCGTTCTCCTGCCGTCAGCTGAATATCAAAGGCGTGATCTACATGCCGGCCATTACACCGAAGCAGAAGATCAACCAGGTGAAGATGTTTGGGGGTGAGAACATCGAGATTGTACTCATCGGGGATACGTTTGATGAGTGTCAGGAACATGCGCTGAAGTTTACCTCAGAAAATAACATGGTGTTCATTCCGCCTTTTGATCATATCAAAGTGATTGAGGGACAAGGAACGGTAGGCAAGGAAATTCTCGATGAACTTTCCGATATCGATTATCTTTTTATCCCGATAGGAGGAGGAGGATTGATTGCCGGCATTTCGCAATACTTTAGAATTCTGTCTCCGAAGACAAAAATTATTGGCGTTGAGCCCCAAGGTGCACCTTCTATGAAAGAAGCACTGAAGGCAGGCAAGCCTGTGGTGCTGGATAAGATCCAACGTTTTGTGGATGGAGCATCTGTAAAGAAAGTAGGCGACATCACTTTCGAATTAACGAAGGACCTGATCAATGATATGCTGCTCGTTCCGGAGGGAAAAGTAAGCTCAACGATTCTCCAGTTGTACAATGAAGATGCAATCGTTGCCGAACCTGCAGGTGCCTTGTCGATCGCTGCATTGGATCAGTATGGCGAGAAGCTGAAAGGAAAGAAAGTAGTTTGCATCCTGAGCGGAGGTAATAATGACATTGACCGCATGCAGGAAATCAAGGAGCGTTCACTGCTCTATGAAGGATTGAAACATTACTTCATCGTACGGTTCGCACAACGGCCGGGTGCTCTGAAACAGTTTGTGAATGAGATCCTCGGGCCATCGGACGATATCGTCCGGTTTGAATTCATTCAGAAACACAACAAGGAAACCGGGCCGGCACTGATCGGCATCGAAGTAAAATCAAAAGAAGATTTCAATTCGTTGATCGAACGAATGGATAGTCATAAACTGAATTACACCTTGGTAAATCAGAATGAAAATCTGTTTGAATATCTGGTGTAAAAGCGTGTGAAAAGATTCGTTTCTTCACCGAAAACGTACATTAATTAACTACAAACACTTGTTAGTATTGTTAAAAAATTTTTAACAATTCATTGATGTACCACTTAACTTTTGTGATCTTTCGAACTGCAAAAGCCCGCTTAACAACCGTAGAGAATTTTTAAGGTATCATCTATGAGATGATCAGAAAACATAAGAATCAAACGCTACCGTCCCGATAAACCATCGGGACGGTTTCATTTTTTAGGAGTTTGAACAAACTAACAGTTGTTACTTCGAGATAATAAATAAAAAAAGAGTAGAACAAAACATACAATGAGTCAGCCAAAAACACTGTTCGACAAAATCTGGGATGCACACGTGGTCAAGAAAAGCGAAGGACACCCGGATGTAGTGTACATCGACCGTCAGTTTATCCACGAAGTAACCAGCCCTCAGGCTTTTGACGGTCTCCGTAAAAGAGGCGTGAAGGTATTTAATCCCGATCGCACAACGGCTGTGCCGGATCACAACGTTCCGACCATTGACCAGCATCTTCCCATCAAGGAAGCGTTGTCACGCCACCAGGTTGAAACCCTGCGCAAGAATACTTCTGAGTTCGGAATCACGCTGTATGACCTTGGTCATCCTTTTTCGGGTATTGTTCACATTGTCGGTCCGGAGTTAGGATTAACATTACCCGGTATGACGATCGTTTGTGGCGACAGTCACACGTCAACACACGGTGCCTTCGGAAATATTGCTTTCGGTATCGGAACGTCTGAAGTAGAACAGGTACTCGCTACACAATGTATTTTACAATACCGTCCCAAGACGATGCGCATTGAGATCAATGGCAAGCTGGGTAAAGGCGTGGTGGCAAAAGATATTATTCTGTATGTCATCTCTAAAATTTCTGCAAGTGGTGCTACCGGATACTTTGTTGAATATGCCGGTGATGCCATCCGCAACCTGTCGATGGAAGCCCGCATGACGATCTGTAACATGAGTATTGAAATGGGTGCCCGTGGCGGGTTGATCGCTCCGGATGAAACTACTTTCAATTATATCAAAGGAAGAAAATTCGCTCCTCAGGGTGCTGAGTTTGATACACTGGTTGAAAAGTGGAAGCAACTGAAGACAGATGAAGGTGCGAAGTACGATGCCGTACTTTCTTACGATGCTACAGACATTGCTCCGATGATCACGTACGGAACAAATCCGGGAATGGGTATCAAGGTAACGGATCGTATCCCTACCGTAGAAGAATTGAAAGATCTCAGCGAACAGAATTCATTCAAGAAGTCGCTGGAATATATGGGCCTTGAACCCGGCTCACAGCTTTTAGGAAAATCAGTGGATTATGTTTTCATCGGTAGCTGTACCAACGCGCGCATCGAAGATCTGCGCCTGGTAGCGTCTGTAGTGAAAGGCAAGAAGAAAGCTGACAACGTAGAAGTGTGGGTAGTACCGGGATCACGTCAGGTAGAAGACCAGGCACGTAAAGAAGGACTCGATAAGATTTTTGAAGAAGCGGGATTTCAGCTTCGTCAACCCGGATGCTCAGCATGCCTGGCGATGAATGAAGATAAGATCCCTGCCGGAAAATATTGTATCAGTACCTCGAACCGGAACTTCGAGGGAAGACAAGGTCCGAAGTCAAGAACATTCCTGGCGAGTCCGCTGAGCGCTGCAGCTGCAGCCATCACGGGCAAAGTAACAGACGTACGCAACTTCGTATAGGATGGTCTTTCCCATCAAAGATTTTCTCGCACAGCTTCCATTAGAAGCAACCGAGAGATGGCCGGAAGGTGTATGGGATGTGGAAGCATTCAGGAACGGAACGATGAGTCTGATTCTGTTTGCTCCGAAAGGAAAGGATTATCAGACATTCCATGAACAGGATGAGCTGTACATGGTGATGAAAGGCGAAGGTGAATTGGTGATTGAGGGAGTAACCCACGCATTTAAAACCGGAGATGTATTGTTTGTTCCGGCATTGAAGCATCACCACTTCGAAAATTTTTCAGATGATTTAATTACCTGGGCAGTCTTTTGGGGACCGAAGGGTGGCGAGAAGTAAAAGATAGTTTTAACAACGTATGGCAAAAGAGAAATTCACCACATTGAAAAGTCAGGCAGTGCCACTGCCGATCGAAAATATTGATACCGACCAGATCATCCCTGCGCGCTTTCTGAAAGCAACTACGCGTGATGGTTTCGGAGAAAACCTGTTTCGCGACTGGAGATATAATTCAGACGAGACGCCTAAAGCAGACTTCGTGTTGAACGATAAGAAGTATAGTGGACAGATCCTGGTTGCCGGAAAAAACTTTGGTTGTGGTTCAAGCCGCGAGCACGCTGCATGGGCGATTGCCGATTATGGTTTCCGTGTCGTGATCTCCAGCTTCTTTGCGGACATCTTCAAGAACAACGCATTGAACAATGCAACACTGCCGATCCAGGTATCGGATGAATTCCTGAGGAAGATCTTTGCAGCTATTGAAAAGGATGCAAAGACCATCATCACGGTGGATCTCGAAAGCCAGAAAGTAACGCTGGCCGATGGTTCTTCTGAATCATTTGACATCAACCCATACAAAAAGACCTGCCTGGCAAACGGATACGATGACATCGATTACCTGTTAAGCCTGCGTGATGACATCAGAAAATTTGAAGTGGCCCGCTAATCATTAATAATGAAAAAGAAGATTGTAATACTCCCCGGAGACGGAATCGGAAAAGAAGTAACGACCAGCGGAAAGCAAGTGCTGGATCAGGTTGCAGAATGCTTCGGGCATCAGTTTGTCTACGATTATGCTACCATTGGTCATGAGGCCATTGAAGCTACAGGTAATCCATTGCCAGATGAGTCTCTTCAGAAAATGAAGAACTCGGACGCCATTCTTTTCGGAGCTGTAGGTCACCCGAAATACGACAACGACCCAACTGCCAAAGTAAGGCCTGAGCAAGGCTTGCTGAAGATGAGAAAAGAGTTGGGATTGTATGCCAATCTTCGTCCGATAAAATTGTTTGATGAATTGCTCGGTGCTTCCAGCATCAAGCCTGAAATATT
>DASXWH010000007.1:0-45372 GCA_036503775.1 Ohtaekwangia sp. | reverse complement strand
CGTATTTCTGGCAGGCCTGATGGTATGCTGTATAACAGTATCCGGTCAGATAAAACTTCCACGGTTAATCAGTGATGGTATTGTACTCCAGCGGGATTCAAAACTCAACATCTGGGGCTGGGCATCACCTGGAGAGAGTGTTAACCTCACCTTCAATGGAAATACCCTCGCCACGCTAGCCGATGATAAAGGAAACTGGAAGATAGTTCTTCCTGCGCAAGCAGCAGGTGGCCCGTTTGAAATGACATTGAAGGGTAAGAATGAAATTGTTGTTCATAACATTCTTATTGGAGATGTATGGATTTGTTCAGGCCAATCCAATATGGAGCAAGTCTTCAGCAGATTGAAAGACAAGTATCCTCAGGTGATAGCCAATTCGGCCAATACAAACATCCGCCAGTTTATTGTGCCAACCCGTTACGCATTTGATGGTCCTCAGCAGGATATCCCTGGCGGAACCTGGGAATCGGCTTCACCAGAAACTATGGTTCGCTTCACAGCCGTTGGATATTTTTTTGCAAAGGACTTATATGACAAGTATAAAGTACCGATTGGATTGATACGGTCAGCAGCAGGTGGAACACCCGCTGAGGCCTGGATCAGTCAGGAAGCAGTGAAGTCATTCCCACAGCACGAGGCGGTTGCTAAAAAATTCAGTAATACCAGTTACACCGATAGTTTACGAACAGCAGAAGGCACCAGCAATAAGGCATGGTATAATGCCATCCGGAAAGAGGATAAAGGACTAAATGAAACCCCGCGCTGGTACGAAACGCAATATGATGCGTCTTCGTGGTCTGTTATGAATGTTCCAGGGTATTGGAGTGAACAAGGGTTGCCTGGAGTGAATGGTGTGGTGTGGTTCAGAAAAGAAGTTGAGTTGCCTTCATCTTTTGAAAGCAGACCGGTTCGGCTTCAGCTGGGAAACGTAGTGGATTGCGACTCAGTTTATGTCAACGGAGTTTTTTCCGGAACCACCGGATATCAATACCCTCCGCGAAAATATGATTTACCCGCAGGTGTTTTTAAAGCAGGCAAAAATGTAATTGTGGTTCGGGTTATCAACACCACTGGTAAAGGAGGATTTTACAAGGGTAAGCCCTATATACTCAAAGCTGAAAACGATACGATAAACCTGGCAGGCGAATGGAAATATCAGGTAGGCGTCAAGCAGGAAGCGCTACAACCCGGAACATTTTATAATGGTAAGCCAACCGGCTTGTTCAATGCCATGATTGCACCGTTATTACAAACTTCGATCAAAGGTGTGATCTGGTATCAGGGTGAATCAAATGCTTCACGGGCCGCAGAGTATAAAACTTTATTCCCGGCTATGATTACCAATTGGAGAGAGAAATGGAAGCAGGGAAATTTCCCTTTCTTATATGTTCAGCTGGCCAATTATTTACCAGCAAAAGATCAACCATCAGAAAGCGAGTGGGCTGAGTTGAGAGAAGCTCAACTGCAAACGCTTAAACTTCCCAATACCGCTATGGCCGTGGCGATTGATGTTGGTGAATGGAATGATATTCATCCGCTTAATAAGGAAGATGTTGGCAAACGTTTGGCGCTTGCTGCTGAAAAATTGGCTTATCAGGATAAAAAGGTAGTGTACTCCGGTCCGTTGTATCGCTCCATCAAAATAAAGGGCAATCATATTGTTGTAAGTTTTGATCATGTGGGTGGCGGGCTTACAGCCAAAGGAGGAAAAGATCTGAAATATTTCAGCATTGCCGGTGCAGATAAAAAGTTCGTTTGGGCTTCAGCTAAAATAGTTGGCAATACAGTGGTGGTCTGGAGTGACGCGATTAAACAGCCTGTAGCCGTTCGGTATGCGTGGGCTGATAATCCTGAGGGTGCTAACTTATATAATAAAGAGGGGCTGCCTGCTTCTCCTTTCCGGACCGATAATTTTGACACCACGAAAAAGTAAAGTTATCTGAACGCATCTCAGGCGTCTGGAAGGAAGTAGAATTTTCCGTATTTGTCGATCTTTCAAACGGTGTAGTCTATAAAGTTAGCCCGGATAGAAATTATTTCTCAACAAATTCGTTTCTTGTATCAGATAAGGATACACCAACGTCCTGAAAACGATTTAGATTTAATTTCTTCACGATGAAAGTAAGTCGCGAGCTCACCTTATTCTTTATACTATTGGCAGCCAGCCAGGCCTGGTCTCAAACACAGTCACAAATATCGGCCAATGGGCTTATCAAGTATGATCCATTGTTCTGGAAGAATGAATTGAACCTGAATTCAACGCAGTCTAACCGGATCCGTGAAATCAACTATAAGTTTTACGAAGAGTTGCAGGAAACATTTGAAAGAGAGCATGACAATCGTACAGCGCTGAGAACTAAGGTATCTGAATCTTTACGAAACCGCAGTCAGCTGATTTGGCAAACACTTGATCCTAAGCAACGCAAAAAGCTTGAGAAGATCATGAATGAGCGTTATAGTGTCAACCAGATCTAAGGTTTAATCACAATCAACAGTTATAATTCCATTCATTGCTTCAGGGATCAATCCCCTTGGTCCCTCCACTGAATTGCTCATAATGCCTGGCTGCTTTGTCAGTCAAATTGTGTAACTTTTATTTCTTAAACTTCCGGCTTAGGTAGTAGTCATGTTGGGTTACTGAGGCGTTTACTATACCTGTTCCAGAATAACCTGAATGCAAAAGATCCTATGACTACAAAATCAAAAAAACTGCAGGGACAAGTAGCTATTATAACCGGTGCCAGTTCAGGAATTGGAGCAGGTGTGGCTAAAGCACTGGCAGCTGAGGGCGCGAGCGTTGTTGTCAATTATTCTAACAGTCCTGACAAAGCAGAAAAAGTATTAGCGGAGATAAAGCAAAAGGGTGGCGAAGGTATTACGGTTAAAGCTGATGTAAGCAACGAGCAGGATGTGCTGAATATGTTTCAGCAAACATTCGGGCGTTATGGTACTGTAGATATTTTGGTAAATAATGCCGGGCTGCAAAAGGATGCCAGGTTTCACAACATGACATTGGAAGAGTGGAATCATGTAATAAGCATCAACCTTACCGGGCAGTTTCTTTGCTCCCGTGAGGCTATAAAAGAATTTATGAGAAGAGGTATTGTGCCAGAACGTTCTAAATCTGCCGGAAAGATTATATGTATGAGTTCTGTGCATGAAGTAATTCCCTGGGCTGGTCATGCCAACTATGCAGCTTCCAAGGGTGGTGTAATGATGTTGATGAAGACCATTGCACAGGAGTATGCCCCATTGAAAATCAGAGTGAACAGCATTGGACCTGGTGCTATCCGAACCCCGATCAATCATGCTGCATGGCAAACTCCGGAATCGTATACTAATTTGTTAAAACTGATTCCAGCCAAAAGAATAGGAGAAGTTGATGATATTGGTGGTGCAGCGGTATGGCTCGCTTCCGATGATTCAGAATATGTAAATGGGATCACGTTGTTTGTAGATGGTGGAATGTTACTGTATCCAGGATTCGAAGACAACGGATAGCCAAATGTTTAAAGGTTTAATGTTTAAAGTTTAATATTAAACTGCCGTTGGATAATTTTAGTTAGCTCGAATTCTAAACATTATTTTTCTGTATAGGATAACTTTAGACCTGTCTGCCGGAAGGCAGGCTTTAAACCTCAAACTCTACCATGACGGCAGAAAAACAACGACTCATTGAAGACCGCGACAAAAAAAAGAACTGGCGAAAATTCGGTCCTTACCTGACCGAGAGGCAATGGGGTACAGTGCGCGAGGATTATAGCGAAAATGGAAATGCCTGGGGATTTATAACACACGATGCAGCCAGAAGTAAAGCCTACCGTTGGGGAGAAGAGGGGATTGCCGGTATCAGTGATGATAAGCAACTTTTTTGTTTTTCGGTGGCGCTGTGGAATAAAAAGGATCCTATTATAAAAGAGCGTATGTTCGGCCTTGCGGGGTATGAGGGGAACCACGCGGAAGATTGTAAAGAATATTATTACTACCTCGATAGCACGCCATCTCATTCCTATATGAAGATGCTGTATAAATATCCACAGTGTGAATTTCCGTATGAAAAACTGTTACAGGAAAATCGGAAAAGAGGAAAACTGGATCCGGAGTATGAACTGATCGATACCGGCATTTTTGATGACAATGCATATTTTGATGTGTTTGTTGAATACGCAAAAGCTGACGATCAGGATATTCTGATTAATATATCTGTACACAATCTGGGAAATGAAGAGTCTGTTCTGCATGTTCTACCGCAGGCATGGTTCCGGAACACATGGTCATGGAGTGAACACGTTTCCAAACCCGAAATGTATCTGGACGATGAACGGACCATTAAGATCAATCATCCGGAGTTAGGCGGCTTTTACCTTTTCGCGGACGGTAAGTATGAAACCCTTTTTTGTGAGAACGAAACGAATACCGCAAAACTCTACAATTTTTATAAGCCTGGTACTTTTAAGGATGGCATTAATGACTACATCATTGGTGGAAGAAGAGAAGCGATTAATCACGTTCAGCGTGGAACAAAGACAGCGTTGAACTATGTGGTGAAATTAGGCGCAGGAAAATCAAAGTCAGTCCGGCTGAGACTTTCAAAATCATTCCTCACAGATCCTTTCAAAGAATTCAATGCGCAATTGAAAAAACGCGTTGATGAAGCAAACGAGTTTTACAATGATCTGCAAAAAGGAATAACCGATAGCGATCGGAAAGAAATCCAGCGCCAGGCGTTTGCAGGTATGTTGTGGAGTAAACAGTTTTATTATTATGAAGTTGCACGTTGGTTGAACGGAGATCCTAACCAACCAGCACCACCACCAAATCGCAGAAATGGAAGAAACCGTGAATGGACGCACCTGAATAATGCCGACATCATTTCCATGCCCGACAAATGGGAATATCCCTGGTATGCAGCGTGGGATCTGGCATTTCACGCTATTCCTCTGGCTATGATCGATCCTGAATTTGCAAAGCACCAGCTCCTGTTGCTTACCAAAGAATGGTACATGCATCCGAATGGTCAGCTACCTGCGTATGAGTGGACATTCAGTGATGTTAATCCTCCGGTTCATGGCTGGGCTACCTGGAGGATTTATAAGATCGACCAAAAACTTCAGGGTAAACCGGATCGCAAATTTCTGGAAGAAGTATTTCATAAACTGTTGTTAAACTTCACATGGTGGGTAAACAAAAAAGATAACAATGGGAATAATATTTTTCAGGGTGGCTTTTTAGGAATGGATAACATCGGTGTCTTTGACCGTAGTGCGCACTTACCCACCGGAGGATACATTGAGCAAACGGATGGAACAAGCTGGATGGCAATGTTCACCCTGAATATGATGCGAATAGCATTGGAATTAGCCAAAGAAAACTCAACGTATCAAAGCCTCGCTACAAAATTTTTTGAACATTTTCTGTACATCGCTGGCGCCATCCGTTTTGAAAATATTGATCTATGGAATGAAGAGGATGAATTTTTCTATGACGTACTGCACACCCCGGATGACAAGAGAACACCCATGAAGATACGTTCCATGGTGGGATTGATACCCTTGTTCGCTGTGGAGGTATTGGATGAAGAGCTTTTTCAAACCATGCCCGAATTTACGCACCGGCTTGAATGGTTTTTGCAGAACAGGCCTGACCTGGCCGGGTTGATCTCGCGCTGGGGCGAAAAAGGTAAAAATGAAAGACACTTGCTTTCATTGCTGCGCGGCCATCGGATGAAACGTATTCTCAGGCGTATGCTCGATGAGAAAGAATTTCTTTCTGATTTTGGTATTCGTGCTTTATCCAAAGTATATGAGAAAAATCCGTTTCGTTTTTATTCCAACGGAAATGAATTTGTGGTAAAGTATACACCGGGTGAAAGTGATACCACGTTGTTTGGCGGAAACTCAAACTGGAGAGGCCCGATATGGTTTCCGGTAAATTATTTACTGATTGAATCACTTCAGCGGTTTTATCATTACTATGGAGACGATTTTAAAGTAGAGTATCCAACGGGGTCAGGGAACATGAGAACACTGCGTGAAATAGCGGACGACATCTCTGAACGTCTTATTAAAATTTTTGTCAGGAATAAAGATGGTAAGCGTCCGGTGTTCAGTAATCACCCGCATATCCAGAATGACTCAAACTTCAACAACTACATTCTTTTCTACGAATATTTCCATGGCGACAACGGCAGAGGGGTAGGAGCAACGCACCAGACAGGTTGGACGGGGTTAGTGGCAAAACTTATTCAGCCACCAACCAAAAGTTAGAAATAGTTGTCCCCTTTATTGGGTGATGTATAAATACAAATATTTTCATGATGACCTTTCATCTATGAAAAACACGAATTTGCCAACGCGTATCACCGCTCTTCAACTTGGTTACTATGTGATGTAATTTCTTCTCCAGGGAGCCGACTTTTAAAGTATACTTTAAACCTCCCGCTATGCTGCGCAATTTCTTCAAAACCGCTGGCCGTAATATTCTTAAATACAAGGCCTATTCATTGATCAATTTCGTGGGTTTGACCTGCGGGCTGGCATTGGCCCTTCTTATTTTTACTTATGTCCGGCATGAGTTAAGCTTCGACAAGTTTAATGAGAATGGAGACCGGCTTTATCGTCTTCGTTACACAGCACCAAACGGACTTGAACTGGCCAGTACACCACCTCCCATTGCACCGGTAATGAAAGACTTCTTTCCTGAGGTGGAGGAAACGGCAAGGATCTACGGAAGAAATGTAACGGTGTCCAGGCCTGGGGAGACTGAAGTATTCGAAGAAAGCAATGTTTATTTCGCTGATTCTGCTTTTACGAAGATGTTCACCTTCGAGCTTGTGAAAGGTAAACTTGATGATGCGCTAAACGGGAAGTTTACCGTACTGATCAACGAGGAAATGGCTACAAAGTATTTTGGTGAAGAAAATCCGATTGGTGAATCATTGATATTTTCGGGGAAGCATCCCTTTAAAGTTGTTGGCGTTGTAAAAGATTTTCCGGAAAACTCGCACGTCAGGTTTAACATGCTTGTTCCTTATGAAAATATGTTCGACCTGGAAACCGATCAAACGGGCCAATTACTGCGGAACAATCTGGCTATTAATTTTATAATAAGCCATTCGTATACCTATGTGATGCTAAAACCTGGTGCAGACCCTGAAAAGGTGAACAGTAATATGGAAGCCTTTATGAAAAAATATGCTCAGCCCCGGTTTCTTGTCGGGCAGGTTTTTGCCTTAATGCCCATTACGGATATACACCTGAAGAGCACATTGCTGGCAGAGCCTTCCGCAACCAATACGATGTCTAACATTTATATCTTTCTGGGTGTTGGTCTGCTGACGCTCATCATTGCCTGTATCAACTACATCAACCTAAGCACAGCACAGTCATTCACCCGGATAAAGGAAATTGGCATACGGAAGATTTTAGGTTCCATGCGCTATCAGTTGATCGCTCAGTTCCTGGCGGAGAGTTTTTTGTTTGTATTGATCTCCATGGGTATTGCCTACGCGGCCTTCAACTTGTCATTGCCACTACTCAACCAGCTCACCGGAAAGAGCCTGCAGTTTATGGATGTAGTTGATCAGCAAATGATTTTTGTATCCGTTATTCTCATTCTTTTTATTACCCTGCTGGCCGGGGGATACCCTTCTTACTTTGTAACACAATTTGAATCCGTAGGAGCCCTGAAAGGTAAAGGTGTTTCTGGTCATGAGAATCAATTTTTGCGAAAAGCACTCGTGGTGTTTCAGTTAACCATCGCCTGTATGCTGTTGTCTGGTTCATTGTTGATCATGAAACAGATTGATTTCTTACAAAGCAGACCTCTTGGCTTTCAGAAAGATCAGATAATAAACGTGCCCTTGTTCAGCCAGAACCTGAATGCCATATTCAATCAGCAGGATTCTGTATTCAGGTCACGTCTGCAAACTTTCCGTGATGTTATTGAGTCGCAAAGCGGTGTGCAGTACACCACTTTATCATCAGGCCCTCCCGGACTTGGAACGGTATATAGAGGAACTATTCCTGAAGGGTTTACGCAGGAGGATAACTTATTTGTTGCCAATATGTCGGTCGACTATGATTTTCTAAAATCGTATGGAATGGAGTTGGTTGCAGGTCGTGGTTTTTCACGCGACTTTGGTACAGATGAAGCAGAAGGCTTTGTTGTGAACGAAAGTGCGGTCAGTGAATTTAAATGGGAGACACCTGAAAAAGCATTGGGAAGAACTATTGACCGCGAAGGAAAGAAGGGAAAAGTAATTGGTGTAATTAAGGATTTTAATTTTGCGTCTCTGGCAACACCTATTTCAGCGATGCTGGTTGAACTGGATCCTGATCAGTTTAACACCTTATCCATCAAGTTCGATAATCAAAATGTGTCTGCCATTCTGGAGAAAATCGAAACGCAGTGGAATCAGATATTCCCTGAAAAGGCATTTGAATACACTTTCCTGGATGAACAACTGAACCTGCAATACGCTAATTATCAGAATTTCGGTACGATCATTCAGGTGTTTACGGTGATTGGGATTTTGATTGCCTGCCTGGGAGTGTATGGATTGGTATTGTTTACGGTTCAGCGAAAAGTCAAAGAAATCGGTGTTCGCAAAGTTCTCGGGGCTACTATCGGAAACATATTGACGATTATTTACCGTGATTTTGCATTGTTGATATTGATCGGCTTTGTTTTAGCGGTGCCGTTTTCATATTACTTCCTTAACCAATGGATGACGAATTTCATTTTTCACACCTCGATTGATTTCCTGACGTATGGAATAAGCTTCCTGTTGATATTGCTTATCGTAACGTTGACCATTAGTTACCAGGCAATACGTGCTGCCCGCGAGAACCCGGTAAAATCTCTTCGAAGCGAATAACACTTGTAGCCCGAGGTTTTCAGGTTTTATCGTAAAAAGGATTTTAGGTATCTTCCACGTACTATGTGGAAGAACCGATCTGTCTTTGTATTCATATGTCTGGCTTTTACACTATTTGTATTCGCTGGGCTTTGGCTGCTAAACAGTACAAAATCCACTCAAACGGTAGATGTTGTTTATGGTCGGAAGTTCGGGATGGCACTCACGATGGATGTTATGCAACCGAAAACTCCGAATGGTATTGGCGTAATTTTTTTGATCAGTGCTGGTTTTCGGTCTGATGCACGATGGAGCGAAACAGGCTTTATTGAACCCGAATTTTATAAACCATTTCTGGAACGCGGCCAGACTGTTTTTCTGATCAGTCACAGTGCCAGTCCAAAATTTACCGTGCAGGAAATTGTAAAGGATATTTATCGGGCTGTTCGGTTCATTCGCTATCATGCTGAAACGTATAAAATTGATCCGGACAAAATAGCGATCACAGGGGCAAGTTCAGGTGGTTATCTTTCTCTTCTGGTGGCAACCGGTATCGGAGATGAACAGGACCCTGTTTCTAAAGATATTCCTCCAAGTATGGCGCTACGACCAGATCCTGTTGATTCTGTATCAGCTCGCATCCAGGCTGCGGGCGTTTTTTATCCTCCCGCTGATTTAATGAATTATTCAAAGGATGGTCAATCGTATCTTGAAAAAGCTCCTGACTTTGTCAGGCAATCCTGGGGTCTTACTGACAAACCATGGGAAGAACAAATAGCCGTGCTTCGTTCACTATCTCCTTACGAATTCGTAAACAACAAAACACCGCCTATAATTTTAATACATGGCGCACGTGATCCGTATGTTCCATTACGCCAATCAGAAAGATTCCTGTCAAAACTCAAAGAAAATGAAGTTCCGTCAACGCTGATTGTTAAAGAAGACGGCAATCATGGCTGGGGTAATATAGAAGTAGAATATCAGAAAGTAGCAGAATGGTTTGAACAACACCTTTTAACAACCCCTTGAATTTACGCCAGATAGGATGAGTACTCCGTGTTTACTTGTTGAGGGACGAAGTGGTAGTAGCAGTTTCTTCCAGTAGGTATTCAAAATCAGTCACTACATTCATAAAGTTGATGTAGGCATCATAAGGCGTATTGTAATGACTGAAGTACTTATGCACATCACCATCATGCCAGTATTTGGTACACATATAGTAGAAATGATCTGAGGTTAACAGCTTAGCCCATACCTTGATGAGGTTCTGGTCACCTGTTTCCTTCACTGATTTTTCGAGAGCATATATCCTCTCCATAGCATCATGCTGCAGGCTGTTGCCAAGCCATGCGGAAAGATCGCGTTCAAGGTCAGCCCATGAAGCCAGATGATGTACATCATATTCACCGCGCACCGGATAGGAATGAATTACCTCAGAAGGTGTTTTGAAATCGAAATCAGGGTGTTTAAATATTTCTTCCGGCATCGCTTTTAGAAAATCAAAGATCCCTGTTTCCGGCCATTGATGTTCTCCGAAGGTTTCATAATCCATAAACAGGTTGATGGTATCACCATTACCGGCAACACGATGAACCCAGTGGGCAAACTTAGGAGCTGTGAGTGGCCATTCTTCCCATCCTTTATTGGAAAACCGGAAGGCAACATCATCTGAAAGCTTGTAATTTTTCAGGAGACATCTCATTTCCGGATTACCAGGTGGATGATAAATAAAATTTGGACTTCGGTAGCCAAGAATGTGATCCAACCCTTCACAGATAATCCCCTTATAACCGAGTTGATGCACAAAGTTGGCAATCTCATTGTTATAGATGAGTTCGGTATTTCTGAAAACCTGTGGATCCTGCTGAAAATGTAAATTGATCTTTTCCCGGTGCATGGCTACCTGTCGGATAAACTCTTCTTTTGAATACAGGTAACTCAGGGAATGATGATATGTCTCAGAAAGGAATTCCACGCAACCGGTTTTAGCCAATGACTGAAAAGATTGCAGTACATCAGGCCTGTACCGTTCCATTTGTTCTATGGCCGTCCCACTTATGGAGTACGCTATCTTAAACTTGCCTTTATATTTTTCAATGAGATTTAACAGGGTGTGATTCGCTGTCAGGTAACATTTCCTGGAGACCCGATCAAGTATATCTTTATTGACAAGCTCATCTTCATAAAAATGATCATGCCCGATTTTGAAACAATCATACGGTTTCAGTCTGAAGGGTTGATGAACCTGGAAATAAAAACAAATGGATGGCATGGTATTCTAAAGGTCAGTTACAGTCTGGTAAACATGCTGCACTTTTTTCGCAGCATGTTCCCAGGTAAGATCATCCAGTTCACGAACTGCCTGATCAGAAAGGGTCTTGTGCAAAACGTTGTATTTCAATAAGGCAAAAATATAATTGGCATATTTGTCGGTGTCCCAGAAATCTGCTTTTAAGGATGACTTCATTACTTCCGCCACACCAGATTGTGATGAGATTACACCCGGAACTTTGTATTGGGCTGCTTCCAACGCTGTCAGGCCAAAGGGTTCTGACACCGATGGCATAAAGTAAACATCTGTCATGGCCAGTAATTCATTTACTTTTGCTTTCGACAGGAAACCCGTAAAAATGAATTTGCTTCCCAGTTTTTTATAAGCCGAAGATTCCAATATAGGAGCAAACTGATCACCTACACCTGCTACTACAAATTTAACACGGGGGTAAACGCGTGTTACTTTCTCAGCGGTTTCAATTAAGAATTGCGGACCTTTCTGATGAGTAAGTCTTCCCAGAAAAGCCACAAGCTTGTCTCTTAACTGATGTTCTTTTCGGGTAGTTTGCACGGGCTCAATTCCGTTATGAACTACAGCGATTTTCCGACTGTCAATGTTATAGTGTGTGACGATCTGTTCTTTTGTGAATTGACTTACTGCTATAATTCTGTCTGCTGCCTCCATGCCGGTTTTTTCCAAATGGTAAATTTCATTGCGTGTTTCATGGCCAGCCCGATCTGTTTCGAGGGCGTGAACGTGAAGTACCAGTGGCTTTCCGGTTCTGTTTCTGATGTTTATTCCGGCAGGGAATGTTACCCAGTCATGAGCATGAATCACATCAAAGTTTCCGTCAGCTGAAATTTCTTCTGCGAGCTTTGAGTAGAGATAAACCTTGTGAAGGATATTCATCCCGTAAACTTCTCCACCCGAAAAAATAGCATTGATCACTTCTATACCAGATTTTCCTTCCCGTAATCTTTCGAACTCATCCTGATCATTCGATGTTGATAACACCGTATTGGCATAATGATAAGGACTTAATGGAAGAGGAATTGAATGAACCTCCGTATTGGAAAATGAGAAATTGAATTTAAGCCGCTCGAGATTTACCTCTTCTGCGGTAACGCGGTTAAGCCCGGTGATATTTACATTATCCAGATCGGATGCAGCAGCAGTCGGTATAATTAACCGGATATGATCTTTCTGACTAAGTGCCTTCACCAGCCCATAGGTGGCTACACCCAACCCTCCGCTGAATAGCGGTGGAAATTCCCAACCCAACATGAGTATCCTGGCCATAATGATAACTTTCGTTGCAGTGAAGGACTACTCAAGGAGATCGTTTCAGCGGACTCTGAAATGAAGTTGATCAATATCTATAGGATTGACCCATGCTCTCCAGTAAGGCAATGAAGTTAACTATCCATTGGGGTGTTGGCAAGTTTAGTGTATCATATTTAAGAGAAGCCTGATTTATAGGGGACGATTTGAAATCTGCAATCGTTTCCATCCGACCGACTGCTCGTGTCATTTTTGATGTTTGCATGGACAATAGGCCAAGATCGATAGTATGTTGGAACATGCACGACCTTTTTTCTCATTCAAAAAAATGGGCTGGTTAACTGATTTATTCCGGTCCCAAAACCATAGAATTCGGGGAAGGAAGGCGAAAAACCGGTGGTTTGAGGGACTAATTAGCCTGGTAAAGTTGTAGAGAATAATCCTCAAGGTGTTTCAAAAATCTTCAGCCGAAATACATAGAAATTCCAGCCTTTCGCATATTCTGTTCCCTTATAACAGGCACCATTTTGTTTGCGCTGAGTAAAAGCGTAATACATGAATGAGATCGAAAACCTGGAGGCTCCCGAAATTCTTATTTCTGTTGATAAAGATTGCAGGATGGACAATTATCTCTGTTCTGGTATTACTATTAATGGTAGCCGGTATCATTCAGATTCCAGCAGTTCAAAACCGGATAGTGACGGAAGCCGTAAGCTTTGTACAGAAAAAAATCAAGACTGAAGTACGACTCGATTATATAAGCCTTTCTTTTCCGGATAACATTATCCTTACCGGACTTTATCTCGAAGACCAATCAAGTGATACACTCCTTTATGCAGGAAAACTTGAAGTGAATACCAATCTTTGGAAGATTGTTAAAAAGGACATTCATGTACAGGTTATTGAAATGGATAATGTTCGCGGGAAAATTCATCGCGATAAAAACGACAGCACGTTCAATTTCGGTTATATAATCAACGCATTTGCAGACTCCACGAATCTGGAAGAAAAGCAGACTTCTGATTCCACCGATACCTGGAGTATTAATGTCGATGCTTTGAAGGTTTCACATTCAGCAATTGACTTTCATGATGAATACGGGGGCGATCATCTTGATCTGAGTATCGGAGAGTTTGAAGTGGACATGGATGAATTTGATCTGACAAATTCTGTTTTTCAAGCAGACAATATTCTTTTACATAATTCATCTGCCCGTTTCATTCAGCGGGAATCGGATAAGGGATCAAACCAAAAACCTCCACAGGAAACCAAATTGATCCCGGATGTAGGGTTTGCTGAAATCGATTTAAAAAATATAACGGTTCAATATGAACAGGAAGCAAATCGTGTTTTAAACCTTTCGGTGGGTGAGGGTGTGTTACAGGCCGATGAAATTGATTTTAAGGGGCAGACTTTGCTGCTGGATAAAATATTGCTTTCAGGTTCTTTTTTTTCCTATCAGATTTTGAAAGCAGAGAATGACGAAGTAAGATCCGAAAAAGCAGATTCCCTCACTGAAAATACTGACTGGCATATAGTAGTTCGGGAAATTGAGATGCTTCGGAACACAGCCCAATACTATGACTTTACCCAACCCGAAGCTGAGCGCGGCCTTGACGCTAACCATATTTGGTTGGTAGGGGTAAATATAAAGGCAAATGATCTTGAGTTTGACCGTGACAAGATCAGGTTGGAATTAGAAAATATGACGGTGCAAAATAAGGATGGTTTCATTGTACATCGATTGACTACATCTGTTTTACTGATGAATGATAATTTGTCAGTAACTGATTTAATCCTCCAAACAGCTGATAGTAAACTTTCTCTGGATTTAGCGGCTCAATATGACTCTACAAATACTTTTGCTGATTTGTACAAACAGGCCTACATGAAAGTAAACCTTAATCCATCCATTATAGCCTTAAAGGATGTGTTGTACTTCAGCCCTTCGCTTCTGGATAGCATGTCATTGAAAATTCCGCAGAATACTAAAATTCAGACTCAAGTCAACTGTGAAGGATATTTGCGTGACCTCTCAATAAACCAATTTTCAGTTGAGGTATTTAAAAAAACATCCGTCTCCGTACGGGGAAATATTGCCGGGCTTCCTGATCTGGAAAAATTAAAAATGGACTTCAGCGTCACTGATTTTTACACGGTGCGTGAAGATGTTGAATCAATTGTTCCGGATTCACTCTTAACATCTTTGCGCATTCCGGAATGGGTTGCACTCAAAGGAACGATCAAAGGGAGTCTTGCCAGGTCACAAACTAAAGCCAGCGTGAAAAGTAGTTATGGATCACTCAATGCCACGGTGGCTGTCGATTCATCTTCATCCCGACAAAGCTATGTTGGAGATCTTGCAATTGAAGAATTTGACATAGGCTCTCTGCTTAAAAAGGAGGATGACCTTGGCCGGTTGGATATGAAGGCCTCCATCTCAGGAACTGGTTTTGACGCAAATACCATCGATGCAAAATTAAACCTGCTGGTAAACCACGTGGAATTTAAAGGATATGATTACCACGATTTTAAGGTTGATGGCACTATTAAGAAATACCTTTTTTCAGGCACAGCTGGCATGAAGGATAAAAATCTTGATTTTTTCCTGAAAGGTGATATCGACTACACGATGGACACCCTCATCTATAAGTTGTCGCTTGATGTAAAGAATGCAAACCTTCACGCTTTGCACCTGACGGAAGGAGAATTCAGAACACGAGGGAACCTGGTTGTTGATATGGCAACACCTGATTACAGGATTTTAAATGGTGATTTAGCGATACGGAACTTTGCGGCTTACAACGGAAGTACTTTGTACTCGGTAGATTCCCTGATGGTCGTGTCGATCGATCAGGAAGGAAGGAGCGAGGTGACCATACGATCTGATATTATTACCGGTGACTTTAAAGGTACAATCAATGTTTTTAGTTTACCGGATGTTTTGAAACAGCACCTTAACCGTTATTTCAATCACAAAGCGTTACGATCAAATGAACAGGACGAACAGAATTTCAAATTCGATCTGGTCATTCACAATACCGATCTGCTGACTGAACTTTTTTTTCCGAAGCTTGATCCATTCATACCAGGGGAAATCTCGGGAGAGTTTAACAGTTTGGAAAACAAACTGGAGTTAAATCTCGATATGGCGAAGCTCAGTTATGCTGGTATTGCTACCGATTCACTGAAGTTTAATGTTACTTCTGATGATAAGTCACTGGAGTATAAATTCTCTCTTCGTGACATCCGGGCTGACACGTTACGCATGGAGGCATTACGGATCTCCGGGCGCGTGGCGAGTGATTCGATTCATACTGATTTTGCTGTACTTAACCGCGACCTAAAAGATAAGTATCACATCGGTGGCGTGATCTCACGATTGGAAGAAGGTTATCAGTTTCGTTTTCTCTCCGGAAAGATCCTTTTAAATAATACGGAATGGGAAACAGCTCCTGACAATTACCTCAACCTGTTGCCGTCAGGTATCCGCCCGCATAATTTTTATTTGGCGCATGATCAGGAAAAAATTGAATTGACGAGAACCGAGGACAGAGATTCTCTTGTAAGTATTCTGTTTACGGATCTGAACCTTGAAAATATTACCAGTCTGGTGGAAGGAACTTCACCGGCCGGTGGATTGGTACAGGGCGATTTGAATATTTCAGTATCAGAAGGTGGTGCATTCAACTCTGATTTATATATACGTCAATTTAAGCTCTTTAATCAGCAGTGGGGTGACCTCAGCTTCGCTCTTGGGCAAACACGCACCGGGCCTTTAAATTTTGATTTACGGGTTGAGGGAGACGATGCTATGATTCATACGGATGGCTACTATACCTCAGAGGCTACTACTCCCGAAATTCAACTGAAAGCTGAAATAACCAAATTCAATCTGGCTATTGCTGAGCCGCTTACTTTAGGTCAATTAAAAAACGTGTCAGGCCAGCTGACAGGAGAACTTACTATTCAAGGTGTGGCGACAGCGCCAGATATCAATGGAAAAATTTTGTTCAAAGAGGCTGCTTTTACGCCAAGCTTATCGAATAGCTCTTTTACACTGAAAGAGGAAGAGGTCATAATTGAAAAGTCAGGATTGGCATTTGATCATTTTACAATCACTGACAGGAAAAACAACACAGCCTCAATTGATGGAACAATTCTTCGTGCATCTTTTCGGGAGTATAAACTGAATTTGGATCTGACAGCGGATAATTTCCAGGTGCTGAATTCAACAGCCCGGAACAATAAAATGTTCTATGGTGATGTCAGGCTGAATGCTTATGCCAGAATAACCGGTACAACCCGGTTGCCAGTGATCAATATGCGTGCAAATCTTAGTGAGGATAGTGATTTTACCTATGTAGTACCGCAGGAGCAAAAGAGCGTGTTGGAGCAAAAAGGCATAGTTGTCTTTGTTGACCCAGACGCTAAAAATGATCCGTTTCTGTCTTCTCTTAATCTGCGCGACACAGTTAAATCTTCATTTACCGGGCTCGAATTGTCAGCAAATATTGAGTTATCAGACCAGGAGACTTTTAACATTGTTATTGATCCGGTAACAGGCGACAAACTTTCGGTACGCGGTAATTCTACACTAACCCTGGATATGGATTCAAAAGGTGACATGAATCTTTCTGGGCGATACGAAATTTCCGAGGGAACCTATGATATGTCGTTTTACAAACTGGTCAGAAGAAATTTTTCGATTGAAAAGGGCAGCAGCATTACATGGTCAGGTGATCCCTTAAATGGTGATGTTGACATCCGTGCTGTTTACAACGTAGAGACTTCTCCTATCGAATTGGTTTCCAACCAACTGTCCACAGGAAATCAGCAGGAAATGAATATGTACCGGCAACGCTTGCCTTTTGAAGTTTATCTGATCATGAAAGGTGATCTGCTGGCACCTGACATCCGCTTCCGGTTGGATATGCCTGAAAACAAACAAAATGCTCTTGGTGGAAATGTATATGCCAAGCTTATGGACCTGAATACGCGTGAATCGGAATTGAACAAACAGGTGTTTTCATTACTTGTTCTGAAGCGGTTTATATCCGAGAACCCTTTTGAAAGCCAGGGTTCTGATTTCGAATCTACGGCACGTACCAGTGTCAGCAGAATACTAACAGAACAACTGAACAGGCTTTCTGAAAATGTAAAAGGCATTGAGTTATCGTTTGATGTAAAATCTTATGAAGATTACTCTTCTGGCCAGGGTCAGGGTGAAACAGAGGTTCAATTGGGAGTAACTAAAAATTTGTTCGATGAAAGACTTGTTGTAAAAGTATCGGGAAATGTAGCGGTGGAAGGAGAATCACAGCAAAGTCAAAATTCATTTACAGACTATATCGGTGATCTGGCATTGGAGTACAAACTAACCGAAGACGGACGCTTCAGGATTACCGGTTTTCGAAACAGCAACTATGACATGATTGATGGTGAGCTAATTGAAACGGGTGCCGGTGTGATTTATATCAAAGATTATAATACCCTTCGTGAACTTTTTAAAGCCAATGCAAAGGAGAAGTGACATCGGCCTGAAATGGTTGGCTTACCTGGTGCTGGCGTTGCTCGCATCCGGATGTACGGCCACAAGTTTTTTAAAAGAAGGTGATACTTTTTACAGGAAAACTATAATTGATTTTGAGACTCAGGGAAGAGTTGGGCGCAAGAAGTCCATTCGGAGGGATTTGGAGACCTACATTGTTCCCAAACCTAACAAACGATTTTTGGGCATGCGTCCGGGAGTTTGGTTCTATTATATAGCGGGTACACCAAAGAAGGAACGTGGATTGAAAAGTTTCATCCGTAATAAACTTGGTACGCCTCCTGTTCTGATGAAAGATGTAGATCCGGAAAATACAGCACGACAATTAGCCATTCGTCTTAACAATGAAGGGTACTTTAAATCTACAGTTGCTTCATCAGTAAAGACAAGGGGTAAGAACAGTGATGTTATCTATACCGTGCAATTGACAAAACCATTTTTGCTTCGGGAAATTAGGTATCCCAAGGGCCGGGATAGTACCTACGCGGTGGTGTTAAGAACCCTGTCAGAAAAATCATTGCTGAAACCGAAACAGCGTTATCAGCTGGACTTGTTAAAGGCCGAACAGGAACGGATTGAAGAAGTGGTGGAGAATTTTGGATTTTACTATTTCGATGATCGTTACCTGATATTTGAAGCGGATAGTACTGTAGGTAATCATCAGGTTGATCTTGATCTGAAACTGGAAAAGGGGCTTCCACGGAGGGTACGAAAAATCTTTCGGATAAATGAAGTAAAAGTATATCCTAACTATACCCTTTCTTACGACACGCTTCTGAAAAAGACGGAAGTAGAAGTAACACGCGTTGACAGTTTTACATACATCGATGATGCCCATTTCTTTAAACCCCGGGCAATTACCAAAGTAATAAATATCAAGGAAGGAAATGTTTATACACGTAAAGCTCAGGAGTACACACAAAGTCACTTAATGGCGTTGGGAACATTTAAATTTGTAAGTATAAAATTTGAAGAAGATACGGCCCAAGCACCATTGCTAAATGCAAGTATTTACCTTACCCCTTTAAAAAAGAAGTCAATACGTTTTGAAGTTCAGGCTGTTTCTAAATCCAATAATTTTGCTGGCCCGGGTATTTCTCTGGCCTTTACCAATCGTAACTTTTTTAAGGGAGCTGAATTGTTTCAATTGAAATTGAGTTCATCGTATGAAGTGCAATTGACACGTAAGGTAGAAAATCCACTTAACTCGTTTGAGCTTGGATTGGAAAGTTCTCTCACGGTTCCTCGTTTCATGACCCCATTTAATGTCGATTATACATCGGTTAAATACATTCCTAAAACAGAATTTAAGGTAGGGTTCAACCTCCAGAACCGTGTTGGGTATTTTAGGTTGAATTCATTTAATGTTGGTTACGGTTATATCTGGCGCGAAACAACACATCGTACTCATGAGTTGTATCCTGTAGATGTTAATTTTGTGCGAACCGATAAAAAGTCAGATGAATTCAATGATCTTCTTCTTGGAAATCCAACGCTTGAAAGTTCGTTTGAAAACCAGTTTATTATCGGTACGCGGTACTCCTTCACATTGAATACACAATTGAAAGAGGACCTCGTTACCAGATTTCAGTCAAATAAGATTAAAGAACATAACTTCTATTTCAACGGTAATGTTGATTTGGCCGGAAATGTGATTCACGCTATTCAGAGCGTAGGCAAGAATGAGGAAAATGATCCAAAAGAAGTTTTTGGATCACCGTATTCTCAGTTCATTCGCGGTGATGTTGACTTTCGATACTACTGGCAAACACATGAGCACCATCGGATTGCGGCTCGTATAATTGTAGGCACCGGCTATGCTTTTGGAAACTCGTCCACGCTTCCCTACATAAAACAATTTTCCATTGGAGGCTCCAATAGTATCCGGGCCTTTCCTGCCCGTTCTATCGGTCCGGGTACCTATAATATTCGCGAAGACAGTCTTTACAATTCCGGTACTATGTTTATTGACCAGCGGGCTGATATTAAACTGGAGGGTAACCTGGAATTTCGGTTTGACATGATCAAGTCATTAAAAGGCGCGGTGTTTGTAGATGCCGGAAATATCTGGTTGATTCGGAATGATGATCAGCGTCCGGGTGGAAAGTTTGAGTGGAACCAATTTATGAAAGAGCTGGCGGTGGGAACCGGCTTCGGCCTGCGTTTTGACTTTAGCTTTTTTGTCTTACGTGCCGATCTGGCCTTCCCGCTACGCAAGCCCTATCTTATTGATAGAAACCCATGGGTGTTCGATGAAATTGATTTTTCAGATTCAACCTGGCGAAAAGAAAACCTTGTTCTTAATATCGCCATCGGATATCCGTTCTGATCTATTGGTGAATTATTTTTTTCAGAATACGGGTTAACTCTCCATGAGAGGAGGGTTTGGTAAAATAATCGAAGGCACCAAGGGTTGTAATTTGTTGCCGATGCAATGGAAGTATGCTGGTTGAATAAACCACTACCGGAATTCCAGCGATCGCGTTTTTCTTCTTTATGATTTCCAGGAATTGAATACCACTAACGCCAGGCATGTTTAAATCCAGGAAAATATAATCCGGAGCAGGTTTTAATAATTCAATCTTGTCCAGAGCTTCTTTTGCGGAGACAAAATATGTGCAGGTAGCTGAAGGATCAGCATCTTTCAAGGCAATATCAAATATCTCGTGATCGTCCAGATCGTCATCAATAAGAATTACATTTTTAGGCCTTAACATATTTATTTTCTTCGTAGATCAATTGGTAAAACAGCATGAAAGGTTGAGCCTTTATTCTCTACACTTTCGGCATAAATATCTCCCTCATGGTTGGTAACTATTTTCCGGCACAGGGCTAACCCTATACCCGAACCGGGATAGGAATCCCGCGTGTGCAGTCGTTTAAACACCTCAAAGATCTGTTCAGCATTGCTTTGCTCAAAACCTATCCCATTATCAGAAACCATAACGTCAATATACGCTAATTGAGGATTCAAATTCTTGTTGCCTGATATTTCTGATTTCGATAAGGTTCGCGATTTAATGGATATTTTGGGGACTACATCCTCACGGGAAAATTTAAGTGCATTATTTATTAAATTATAGAAAAGCTGATTCATTTGTAGTGGTACGGCTTGTATGGTGGGTAACAAATCGACTTCAATACGCGCTTTTTTTTGCTCTAAAGCAAGCTCAAAATCGTTGATAACATTTTTTACAATGGAATTGAGATCTGTTGGTTCAATGATATTGTCAGGTTTCAGCAGCCTGGAAAAATTCAACAGGTCATAGATCAGATTTGACATGCGTTCGGCTGAGGTGATAATCTTTTGCAGCACAGCCGAAGAGGCCTTGTCGTATTTCTGAACGAGATCCTGATGTAACATTCCGGAGTATGTCCGTATTTTTCGAAGTGGCTCCTGCAAATCGTGACTCGCTATATAGGCGTACTGCTCAAGTTCATGATTGGATCGTTCCAGTTTGAGGTTGGCTTGCTGAAGTTCTGCGGTCCGCTCGAATACACGTTTCTCGAGTTCTCCTTCCGCCATTTTGCGTTCCGTTATATCCATGATGGTGCCCATCAGCCGATCCGGCTTACCTTCATCGTCATAGAATACTTTTCCCTGCTCTTTAATCCAATGTACAGATTTGTCAGTCCAAAGGATTCGTATTTCAAAGTTGATTAACCCGGTTTCATAACCTTCCGCTATTTTTTTGTTACGATGTTCAAGGTCATCCGGATGAATATGCATAAGCAACTGATTGTGATCGAGCATCACCGTATCAGTATAGCCCAATATTTCCAGGTACCTTTTGGAGTAAGATACCTTTCTGGTCTTTACGTTTAACTCCCACGTTCCCAGTTGGGCGGTTTCTATTGCCAGACTTAGTCGTTGTCCGCTTTCTTCAATTTTATCCTTTGCTTTTTTCTGTTCTGTGATATCCAGCAACATGTTCACAGCACCAGAGATTTCTCCGGCTTCATTTGTGATAAGCTGAGTGTGAGGCATAACAACCCGCGTTGCCCCGTCCTGACATGTCATGATAATTTCTTCATTCCACTTAACTGCACCATTCTTTATAGCCAGCGCCATTGGGTTATTTTCCGCAGTAAGAAAAGTTCCGTCAAGCAGGGTGGCATGCAGCGATCCACACCACTGAGTTTTGCCAATAACAGGTTCTTTACCCCAAAGATCTACAGCAGCTTTATTGAAGAAATCAATGAAGCCGTTTTTGTCACATGTAAAGACAGCAACGGGTAAACTTTCCAGGAGATCACGATGAAAATTTTTATTATTCCTGTTCTCTTTCAGGATAATCAACGTATTCCCGGTTGATGTATTAAGAATAGAATTGTCGTATTCTAAATTTTTCATAGGTGGACCGCGAACTCTGTTTCAAAAAATTCAGTGGAGAGTTATGCTCAAAATGAGGAAATAAGTCTACAAACCATCTGACAGTATAATCCGTCAGGGAGGTTGATTAACTCTTCCTTTTTGCTTTTTCAGCGCGTTTATCGGCTTTTTTCTTAGCCACTGATTCCAGCTTATCGATATCGTAAGCTGATTTTATGCCAGAAAGGAGTGATTTCCACCAATAGTTAAAAACAGAGCGCTTGGTATCCCGATAAAAAAGTATGGTTCCGGTCTTATCATCATCGGGCCTGTCTTCATCCATGTTTTTCTTAATAATAAATGTGTTAAGAAGTAAGGTCTTTATAAAGCTGGTGGCCTGTTCGTTTTTACTGTTTTCACGTAAACTTATGATTTTAAGATTTTCATATTCTAATTTAACCTCGCCCACAGACCTGAGCATATTGTATTGAAAACTGAATTTCATCTCACGCATATTACCCGATTTCACCTTTGCCTGAGCTGCAGCGCCAAGCATATCATTGACGCGTGTCATGTTAAAGTTTCTCAATGATCCTTTAGCTTCATACGCTTTGGTAGTATCAGTTGGGAATGTAAAGCGGACCTGGAGTTGCCCTGTTCCCATCAGTTCAGCATTTGCATTCATTTCTATTTCTTTTTCTTTTCCGGCTTGATTGTGCAGGCCGGCTATGGATGCATTTAGTTTATCAAAGAAAACCCTGCCGGATGAATCTCCCTTTTCCGGGAATTCTTCATACGAGATAAAACTATCCCTTACGTTTAAACTATCAACCGTAAACTGAAAAGGCAACCGTTGTACAAAATGAGCAGGCAGGCATGTATAAAAATCTTTAATAAACGGATATCGCTTGTCACGGAATATTTCAAGGTAAAAGCCAGTAACCAGTTTCTCTGCGTGGATATGAAGGGTAGTGTCCCGGTAGATTTCAAACCCTTCTATACTGAACTTTGGAATTAAACCGGCTATGCGATCAGTTTGCTTGTTTACTTTTCTCATGAACGCACGTTTTCCAAGCTTTGGCTTTATCAGTGCTGAATCAATCTGAAAAATACCTTCGCTAAGCATCAGGCGGATATTTTTTATTTTAAGATTATAGTATGAAGCCGGCATATCCAGCTGTAGGTCACGAACGGTTAGATCAGCATCATTCCAGATCAACGAGTCACGATCTTTTTGAAGGCCCAGGTGTTGTACCTCCAGCTGAAGATTTCCCTGCATAATGGTATCCGCTCCGAGACTGTCTTTCATAATCACCTCAGCGTTGGCCAACCGGATGTTGCTGATCTGAATATTTTCCAGAAATGACTTTCGTGTCTTGTCATTCGGAAACTCTGCCTGATCATTGTAAATCAACAGCGGATCATAGATGCTGATTTCTTCGATCTTTAATGTGTGAGAAGTAATAAAAGGAATTAGTTGTATCCCCTTAACTACCAGTAAGGGTATAGAAGCATGGAGTCCATGTGTCACGCTATCTTTCCCAACGGATGCTTTGAGGTTATCGATGGAAAAGCTGCCATTCCATATATTGAAACGGGCGTCAGCAAACCTGATATCGATACCTTGTTTGTGTAGTACAGTAAGACGTTCCCGCAACGATTTATGAACCTGACGGAATATCATATACCGCCCTGTAAAAAAAATAAGGATGAGGAGAGGTACTCCGTAGAGGAACACCCGTGTTAGAACATTTCTTTTTGAACTCATATTTTAAAAGGGCAAGCGGTTATGCCAGCACCCCTTCCGAATCAACTTCGCTTAGTTCCTGTCGCAATGATGCACTGATATCCCTGATCTCGCCAAAGTCAACCAGGTGATGCATCTTCTTCAGTGTAAGGATGGCAATGGATAGTGTATGTTCTTCGCTTTTGAAAAGGTGCTTTTTCAATTTTCTGTCCCGCTCCATCACTAAATTTACAAATTCGTCCAGGTGATTTATAGTTACACGCGCTTCATCATGCCGCCAGTTGGAGGCAAAGATCATTTTCAGAAAGTCAGGCAGTCTGTTTAACAGGTCACAAGCTACAGACAGACTCAACGTTTGCCGGAGGGCATGCAGTACAGCAGTTACCTGTTGAGCAATTTCCCTGGGGTTTTCGATGCACATTTCTTTTTTGATCAACATGAATAGTGATCGTTCCTGTTCATCAAGGCTTAACTGTGTTGTGGTCATAAGAGATGATGCTTGGTTTTTAATTCATCCGGATCACTACCGATCTTATACCAGCTTAATTATTCCATGCTTGACTATTGAACGTGTAGCGAAACTCCACGATTTGAGTAATTTGTTCTACTGCCTAGGTTGCGAATGAAGTTAAACGGATTATCCAATCGATGGAACAGTAATTGGATTAGTAGATTAAAAATTCTTATGAGAAAGATAATCTATAGTGTACTGATCCTGGTAAGTCTGGGATCTTATGCACAGGCGCAGTCAAGTAAGGACATTAAAATCAAACTGATTGAAAAAATTGTAGGCTCCTGGAGCCTTAAAGAAGTGTACGACAGCCAATCAAAGACATCGCGCCCCGGAGCAACACAGTCGACCGGTTTCAGCGCTTTGGAATTTTCACCCGATGGCGAATTCAAAAGCTTTTCCAAAGGAGTAACGATTGACTCGGGTTCTTACAGGCTGAACGAGAATCAGGGCAAATTATATCTGGAAAGCACAGAAACTAAGAATGATCCGTCTGAATGGGCAATATCCTTCAAGAATGATCAAATGGTACTGAAAGGGCAGGGAGTAAAGCATGCCGAACGTTATCACTATATATTCATCCGAACCAAAGAGGGTCTCAGCACACAACAAGAGTAAAACACCTTATGTAGCGACAAACGTTATGAACAGTACTATTTTGGTAGTGGATGATGATGTGGAAGATCACCTGATCCTGAAAGAATATTTTACTGAAGCAGGATTGGAGAAGAATGTCAATTTTAAAGAAAATGGAGAGGAAGCCATTGAATATCTTAAAACCCTTCAGCCGAAAGGTTTGCCCGGTCTGATCGTGCTCGATTTGAATATGCCCCTCATGAATGGGATTCAAACCCTTGCCCTGTTAAAGGAAGATTTCCTTTTAAAAGATATCCTGGTGGTAATATGTTCTACATCTAATAATGAAGCCGAGCGGGAAAAATGTATCGCGCTAGGCGCAACTGATTATATTGTTAAACCCTTTAACTGGGAAGAGGGTATGAAAATGATTGATCGGTTCAAATCGCTTCTGACAAACTCCTGAAGCTGAAAATAAAAAAGCCCTTCGTTCTGAAGGGCTTTTTATTTCTATAGATCATTGTTACGATTTCCGTTTTCTGTTGAATGCACCTAATTGAATAAACCCCAGGGCCTGGTTAAGCGCATTTACGATTTGCACGATATATTCCTTGTGGTGACTTACCACAGCATTCTTTTCTCCTTCAGCTGTCGAAATTCTTACCGCATATCGCTCTCTCACAAGGATGAGGGCAAGCAGACCAAGGATTATAAAGGTTCCACCAAGCCATTGCGCTATCGTGTTTGCGGAATAAATATCTCCACCGATGCTCGCATTGCCGAGCAATTCGCTGGGGATAAGACCAAACAAACCCGTGAGCGCTATAATGCTACCGAGTACAATTAAAATTATTCCGGGAACTCTGTCAGGGTGAAGAATAGTCAGACCATGTTTGATTATTCCATCCAGCCTGTAAGAGTGGTTTTTGACCTGGAACGTCTCGTCAGTGACAATTACATCATGACCATCAGTATACAAAACTTTATCGGGTATCATAGACATTGTGTTTTAGTTTCATGTAAGCATAAAGTAATTTTTATGCCAAAAGCCAGATTGTAAAAAAGAGAAAAGGCCGCTACCACCTGCAGCGACCTTTCAAACCGACCTAACCTAAACCGCTTAATTTGAGCTAACTAAACTGAGTATCTTTATTTGTATGTATTCCTACCAAATTGTTGCTACCAGAAATGTGACCAAAAGAAACACCACGAAAAGCAGTCTGATGATAGTATCTCTTGGAGTCATATTGGATTTCAAATTTTTATCACTTCCTATAGGTATAAAATGTAATGCCACACACTTTCAGCTCATTTAGGGTTGTGATTTCTGAATGTGTGGAAAATGTTTCTCAAAAAGCCGGTATATGACTGCCGCTTTCCGTTTTGGGATCTTACGATTGGTCTCGGTCGGGCATCAGTTTCTTATGGGTGTCAATGAATTTAAACTTTACGTTTATGCTACGTTGGACAATCATATTTCTGGTAATTGCGCTGATTGCAGCGCTCTTTGGTTTCGGTGGAATAGCTGCCAGTGCCGCAGGCATAGCAAAAATTCTTTTCTTTCTTTTCCTGATCCTGTTTGTGATCTCTCTGATCCTGGGAACTGTGAGGAGATGATTTTGAATTAAATACATTTACAGGTTAAAGAATCACTGCCTGACCGGCAGTGATTCTTATTTTTTCAAATCACTTTTAAGTGACTTTCGCTTTCAACTTCTTTTTTATCTTTTTCTCTTTCTTTGGCTTTGGTCTTTATCTTTTTCTTTGGCCAGTTTCCGAGATAGCGTTTTTGGGGCTCACCTAAAACAAAACCATAGGCTTGCATTCCGGGTACGGTATCAAAGACTACCTTACACATGGCCGTAACAGGCAGCGCCAGAATTAATCCGCTTAATCCCCACAAGCTTCCAAACAGAATAAGCATAAGAACAGCAACTAATGGGTTGATACTTATTTTTGAACCCACTATATACGGTGTGAAAATATTGGCTTCGAGCACCTGTATAAACCAGTAAATTCCAATTACACCGGCTGCATACCAGTACGAATCTTTAGTAATGAGCGCCATTAATGCCGGTAAAAGGGATCCTACAATAATTCCAATGTAGGGGATGATCAACAGCGATGCGCCAAGGAACCCAAAGAAAGCTGCGTACGGAATTCCAAGCAGAAGCAGCCCGATGGTGTTTAGTGTGCCCACTATGGTAGTGACAGACACTACGCCAACCAGCCAGCTCTGGATAATACTGTACATCTGCGAAAGGATGTCATCGATTATCTTATTTTCAGCAGAGAATGCCCGGTGAAAGAATTCCAGAAAAAAATCACGGTAGTATAAAAGAAAGAACACATATAACGGAATAAGGGTGACATCAGCAATAAAATTGGCAATCGTGGAAAAAATGGCGGCCGCGATTTTTCCACTGTTATCCATGAGTTGTGAGACCTGATTTTCTATTTGTTCAGCCTGTTCTGATCTTTTAATTCCAAAGTGTGACGAAATGTATATCTGAGATTCCTTATATAATCCTTCCAGTTTTTTAAGTAGCTGTGGGCTTTGTTCGGCAAGCTGGGCGGTTTGGTTTCCGAGAAAGTAGATCAGCAGACCCACCACTACCGATGCAAACAAAATAGCAGAAATGGCTGCAACACCGCGTGGTATCCCCCAGAGTTCAAGGCGTCTGGTCAGCGGAAATAACATAACGGAGAAAATAATGGAGAAGACAAGTGGAACGATAACCACCTGGAGCTTGGCTCCTATAAAAACAATCAGTACAACGCAGATCAGGACAATGGCCAGCCTGAAAGGATAATAGTTGATCATAATCAGTTTTTAAAATGAAATCTGAAATAGTTGTACCGTTTTGCATTTGTGGAATTTGATACACAGGCCCCGCTCCCTTGTCTGCTTTCGCCTTAAGAAATGTTTTGGGGCATGAGGTTTTCCGGCATAGGTATATGCTAAATGAATCATTATGAGAACACTGATCCATTTTCTGGCGCATATAGCTTTGTGCGGAGCTCTATTGTGTTGTATTACCTGCGATCGAAAAAGCGATTCCGCTAAAGAGAGTGCTGAGAGCGTTAATAAAAAAGTCTTTAACGATAAAGAAAGCAGGCATGATGCACAATTTATAGTAGACGCAACAGATCAATGCTATGCAATACTTGAAATAGCCAAACTCGGCAGAACCCGTGGGGTTAGCGCTGAAGTTAAAGAGCAGGCAAATCAGATTGTTGAAGGACACGAATTTTTGATTCAGGAATTTCAGAATTACGCGGTTGCCTGGGCTGTTAGTGTTCCTTTAAATGGACCTGAAAAAACAAATGACGCGGTTAAGAAACTCTATAAAATAGAGGTTGAAAAGTTTGACGAAGCCTGGAAGGAACAAGTGCTTAGTCACACCCGGAAACTAATTCATGACCTGGAGCATCATGACCTGTTTGCTTCGGATAAGGGAACTGATTCCCAGGTAAGGGAATCGCTTGAGCCCCTGATTGAGGGCGTACTGGCTACACTTCGTGCTCATGAGGAACTTTTAACGAATTATACAAAGCCTACGCAGGCGAGTAACAAATGAGAATTTGAAAACGGATTTACCGACTGATCAAACAGATTCAAGATTTCTAAAAAATTATCAAATGCTTTTATTCTGGAAGATACTTAAACGAGCCGCTACTGAATTCATTTCAGATAATGGTGTGAAGCTGAGCGCATCACTTTCCTATTATACCATATTTTCCATTGGCCCATTTCTCATAACGATTATTTCTCTAGCAGGTATTTTCTACGGCAAAGAAGCCGTGCAGGGAAAAATATTTTCAGAAATAAACAATGTGGTTGGTAATGTAGCGGCAAAACAAATTCAGGAGATCATTCAGAATATTGAGAAATCGCAACTGAGCACTTCAGGCGCTGTGATCGGTATCATCGTATTGCTCATTGGAGCTACAGGTGTTTTTACAGAAATCCAGGATTCAATTAACTATATCTGGTCAATACGGGCTAAACCGAAAAAGGGATGGTTACGTATTCTCATCAACCGGTTGATCTCTTTTTCCCTGATTATCAGTATCGGATTTTTATTACTCGTGTCATTAACCATTAATGCGCTGGTGGAGCTTCTGCATGATCAACTCATGGTAAACTTCCCGGATGTAACGGTATACGTATTTCAGGGAGCAAACTATCTTGTTTTACTGGCTGTTATCACCGGACTGTTCACCATTATTTTCAGGGTTTTACCGGATGCCAGGATATCCTGGAAGGATGCAGTTATCGGTTCTTTATTTACAGCTGTACTTTTCCTTATCGGCAAATTTCTGATCGGACTTTATTTGGCCCAATCGAATATCGGTATTACCTATGGTGCAGCAGCATCTATAGTTTTGATTTTACTTTGGGTATACTATACTTCAATTATTTTGTATTTCGGAGCTGAGTTTACAAAGGTTCTTGCGCTCACCAAAGGTTCGGGCATTCAACCGGATGAAGCAGCAGTGTTCATTGTCAAGCAGGAAGCGCGTGAACTAAACTATGAAAGTATTCAGTAGACCCCAGATATGAACCTTCGGTCTCACTATCCATACTTTTTATTGCGTAGTGGTGTTATTCATTCATTTCCATCGTTACAGAAAAACATCAAAACGGATATTGCTATTATCGGTGCCGGCATCAGCGGAAGTATAATGGCGCATTTTTTGGGCGAAGCTGGTTTTGACCTGGTGGTTTTAGACAGGCGTCACGCAGGCATGGGAAGCACAGCGGCCAGCACTTCGCTGCTTCAATATGAAATAGATACGCCTCTGTACAAACTTATTCAACAGGTTGGCGAGAGAAATGCTGTTCGCAGCTATGCCTTATGCATTGAATCCATTGAGATACTGCATCAACTGGCACGAAAAGTAAATCTGAGTTCTGAATTTCAATACCGGCCCAGTTTTCAATTTGCTTCAGCTCGGGATCATGTTTCAAATCTTAAATTAGAGTTTAATCTTCGAAGACGACATAATCTTTCAACACTCGAGTGGCTGACAGGTTCAGATATCCGGAGAAAATTTGGTTTCTCAGCGCCAGCCGGTATCCTCTCTGAAGATGGAGCCCAGGTAGACGGCTACCGTCTTTGTCACGCACTTTTAGGTAATGCTGTTAAAAAATACGGTTCTCATATTTTTGATAATACAGAAATCACCCAGGTGCGCCATCGTAAAAACGGAGTAGAGCTTGTAACTGATGGCGGGAAAAAAATCAGAGCGAAGGTCCTTATTATATGTGCCGGCTATGAATCGCAGCGCTACATCTCAAAGCGTATTGAGATACGAAACTCAACCTATGCCATTGCCAGTGAACCACAACCGAACGGTGAATTTTGGTATCGCAATAGTTTAATCTGGGAAACCTCTAATCCATACCGGTATCTTCGGCTCACGTCCGATAACCGTATAATAATCGGAGGAAAAGACGATAAATTTTATGACCCCCAAAAACGAGACAGCCAGTTACCCGGAAAAGCTAAAGCACTGTTAAAAGCTTTTCACGAATTGTTTCCAAAGCTCTCTTTTACTACAGACTTTGAATGGGCTGGCACTTTTTGTGGAACCCGCGATGGTTTACCTTACATTGGATCAATACCTCAAAGGCCTCATACTTTTTTTGCGTTGGGATTCGGGGGAAATGGAATGACCTTCAGTGCCATTGCCGCAAAGATCATTCGTGATAGATTGAAAGGAAAACAAAGCCGCGATTTTGAAATTTTTTCTTTTGACCGCTGATTAAGGCACCAGATTTTCATCGCTGCCGGGTGAGGCAGATAGCGATGAAGAAATCAAAAACAAAAAGAAGAAAAGCAGTTGACAGTACGGAGTATGTAATACGTACTGATTACACCAGCGCCTACCGGTTGAAAAATAAAGTAGCTATTATCACGGGTGGTGATAGCGGTATTGGCCGTTCTGTGGCTGTGCATTTTGCTGCGGAAGGCGCGGACGTTGTCATTGTTTACCACAAAAGTGAGGGTGATGCCAGGGAAACTCGTGAGATGGTGGAGAAAGCCAATGGCAGATGCCTTTTGTTTAAAGGCGACATCAGCCGGGAGGCTTTTTGTAAGCGGGTAGTACGCGAAACGTACAAACAATTTAAGAAGATTGATATACTGGTGAACAATGCGGGAACACACGTTTCTGCTGATTCTCTTCAGGAGATTACACCGCAACAGTTCAAGCGTACCTTTGAAGTGAATATTTTCTCGTTCTACTATTTTTCACGTGAAGCATTGCGTAAAATTTCTCCTGATGGATGCATTATCAACACAGCCTCCGTTACAGCCTTCCGGGGTAGTGATCACCTTATTGATTATGCTGCAACCAAAGGTGCTATAGTATCATTGACACGTTCATTGGCAAAGAATCTGGCTGATTCAGGCATTCGGGTTAATGGTGTAGCGCCTGGCCCTATCTGGACTCCGCTTGTAGTAAATGCATTTGATAAGTCTCAGCTTCAGAAATTCGGTAAGAATACGCCTATGGGAAGGGCTGGTTATCCATATGAAGTTGCTCCTGCTTTTGTGTTTCTCGCATCAGCAGACGCAAGCTATATCACAGGGCAGGTCATTCATGTAAATGGCGGAGAGATCGTAGCAGGATAACCTGTGGTTTAAATGTACAAGTTGCTGATCAATGATTTAGATTTTCGAAGTGGCTGGGGACAACATTCCTCATTTTTAATACAGACTGTAAAATGGATTTATGGCATCACGTTTTAAATTATTGTAGTGAACACTAAATCAATATTTTATGGGATACGTCATGTTTATACTGGCTTTTATTATCGGCTATCCGCTCTTTATGGCCACTGCCTATCTGCTTGCTAAATTTATTTTTGTAAAGATAGAAGACGATGAGATGGAGGTAGTTGAAAAGAAACAACGCGTGATAATGCTTAATCGTCAGGCTCATCTGAAGAACCGTAGCCGGTTAAGTCATACTATGCGGGTTAGAGTTTGAATGTAATTTGAAAAAATGAATTCGCTGAAAAATTGTTTCGGGCTATTCGTATTTGTTCTATCCTTATTTACTGGAGGGTCGTCACACGCACAGGTTAATAAGGTGGCCGATGCTGATAGTACTGCGGAGGAACGGAACCAGGTTTCAAAACAGATCATTCAGTTGCGCGATACTATTTCAGTTAAGATAATTTCACTCAACAACCAACTTACATCTGCAGCCCCTGTCAACAAACCCATCGTTGAAAAGGCTACCAGAGATATGAAATTTTATCAGGCCCAATTGGATAAGGGACTTGATGAAATTATAAGCACCAAGGTCTGGCAACCTGATATTCGTAAACGGAGCACCAGGCTTCTTTCAGATATGCGGGAGAAATTCAAAGTAACAGAGAAAGAGCTTGAAAAAATTGGTTACCAATAGAAAGCGTCAACGAGGAATCAGAACACGAAACAGATTTCTTACCCTTTCCATTTTTTGTGCCATGATAGTGGGGCTGGTTTTTTGCAAGACTTCACAAAACCCCCTTCCCCCCCAAGAACCCGTAGTTGGGGTTCAGCGTAACGTACTTCCAACTTCCATGCAAAGCGTAGTAATTGGTGATCCGGAAGCCAATACCTCTGTAGCCGTTGTATTAGGGGCATCTATAGGTGGTGACCCGGGAATGTATATTTCAAAACAAATGGATCTACAGGCTCAGGCCATGGGTAAGCGTGAAGATAAAAGTATGCGGATCATGCGCCTGGGGGAGGGCATTAAAGTGACATTTGATGGTACTATACTATTCCCTGAAAACTCAGATTCTATTGCTGTTCAAAGCTATGAAAGCCTGAAGCATGTCGCTGAAATTTTAAACGAGTATGCAGAGTCTAACATTGTTATTGAAGGACATACAGATGATCTCGGGAGCAAATCACACAATCTTAAACTATCGGTTAAACGCGCAACCTCCGTGGCTGATTTTCTGAAAGAAAACAGGGTGAGTGGCGACCGGATCAGGATTGTAGGCTACGGAGAAAGCCAGCCCTTGTTTTCCAATTCAACGGGTGAGGGTAGAAGTCAGAACAGGCGTGTAGAATTATTGATCACTGCTAATGACCAGCTCAAAGCCAAAGCCAAAGGGCAACCTTCAAATTAGCTGGGAAAGTATAAGTTAAATTCCGCTCCACTATTAATCTCACCTTTGGCTTCGATAAATCCATTGTGATTGTTCATGATTCTTTTAACGATGGCAAGTCCTATTCCCTTGCCTTCGTATTCCGGGTGTAACTTCTGGAAGATATTGAACATCTTTTTTGCAAACGAAGTATCAAACCCAACACCATTGTCTTTCAGTATAATTTTCACAAAGAAATCCCGCCCCGTTTTTTTCCGGAGATCGATTAACTCACTCTTGGTTATTCTGGCAGTAGAAATGTGAACAACCGGTTCAACATCCGGCCTGGCAAACTTGATGCTGTTATGAATGAGTGATCTGAATAACAATCGTATCTGGTTAGGGTGCCCGTTAATTGTAATTTCATCTTCGATTACCAGATTTTCAGCCTTAAGCTCTTGTGAAAAATTCTCGTTCCGGATCTCTTCAAGAACTACATTAAGGTTTATCCGTTTGGCGGGAGAACTATCTCTGCTTAAAGCGGTGTATTTGGAAAGATCCTCAACCAACTCTCGTATGCGTAGTGCTGCACCGGCTATTTTATGTACGATAAGCTTAGTTTCATCATTCAGGTGCCGTGTATGGCGCAGAATCAATTGATCACTGAAAATACTCAGCTTTCGCAAAGGTTCCTGCAAGTGGTGTGATGAAATATGTGTGATCTGACTAAGGTCATCATTGAATTGATCAAGATCTACTACGGTATCTTCCAATTGCTTTTGGTATCGTAACCGGTTTCTGAATTCAGTGAGCAGTAGAATGAATGAAATGATGAATGCACCAATAGTGAAGCTGAAAATAATAACAAAAACATTTGGCGCGGCCAGTTCATAGGAGTTTTTCATTTTTCTGCGTTCTCCCAATAAGTGCATTTCTGTTTTTTTCATTTCTTTCACCAGAGCACGGCAACTGTCCATTACGATCCGGCCACGCTTCAGGCTTTTTCTGAATGTCGCTTTATCCTGTGGGTAGATCTGATTGGTAAACGCAAGTATTTGTAGCCTTTTTTCAATCAGTGTATGGAGCTCGTCCATACGTTTTTGTTGAGAATGATTATCGCGGATCAGCAGCGGAAGGCGTTTTGAAATGACAATGATGCTATCGTAAGCAAGATTATAAGGCTCCAGAAAAGAACTGTCTGTGCTGAGTAAAAAGCCACGACTGGAGGTTTCCGTATCCTTCAGGTAGCTGAATAGATTATCCAGATTACTCACTACCGTTTGAGTGTGATCAATGGCGTCATTGTAACGGGACCATTCCTTGAATTGCCGGTTATAAATAAAGGACAGTATAACCAGCACGGATAATGAGACAATAAAGGCGGTATACGCAAAATATATTCTCATTTCATATAAAATTAATACCCATTATGGGTAAAAAAATCTACATTAATACAAAGTGGGGACGCTTTAAAACTGGCTTGCTTTTTTTAAGATACTGAAAATCAACCGATTGCTAAAAGCTTAAATTTTGGTGCTTAGGTTGTTTATGTATCGGGGTTAAACCCAAGACCAACTCCAATATGCTATACCAAAATCTATCCCAAAAACAGCAGCTGAAGATACATCCTCAACAGCTCCAAATGCTGCACTTGTTTCATCTGAACAGTATAGAACTGGAACAAAGAATTCAGAATGAATTGGAAGAGAATCCATTGATTGAACAAACTGAAGAGCAGGAACCCATCGCTGAAAAGGATGATAAAGATGAGGCTCAGGATTATCAGGACTGGGATGAATTCGCTTATGATGATACCGACAATTTTCAAAGCCGTGTATCGCAGACCGAACGAATGCCCGAAAGACCAATTGTTGAGCTGTCGGATTTTCGTACAGAAGCATTAAACCAGTTCCACATGCTCAATCTCAACAGTGATGATAATGAGCTTGGTGAATTTATTATTAACAGCATCAATGATGAAGGCTTCATCGAAGGTACTCCTGAAACAATAGCTGACGATTACTCCATGAAGCGGTTAAAACTGACCGATCGGGAATCAGTTGAACGCATCATCCGGATAATTCAGACATTAGAGCCTTCCGGACTTTGTGCTTCATCAATTCAGGAGTGCATGCTCATTCAGCTTAAGAAAATGAATGTTAAAGCACCTGACGTGAAGCTGGCGATCCGCTTTTTGGAAGAGTTCTATTCCGACCTCAAAGCGCGTGACTTTGCGAAAATAATGAAGGCGCTCAACATAGATGAAGAAGACTTCGAGATCACCATCGGCTTATTGGCAACATTGAAATTGAAGCCCGTTCCTAAAGGTGATAGCGTTCCGGTACAGTATGATACTATCGTTCCTGATTTTATTATTACCATTGAGGATGATCGTATTGAAGTTTCCCTTTTTAAGGAAAGAGCTTCTGCTTTGAAAATAAGTTCATCCTGGAAAAGAAAAGTAAAAGACTGCGAAAATGGTAAAGGGGATCGTGCGGCCTCAAAATACCTGACTAATAAACTTCAGGCTGCTGAATGGTTTGTTAGTGCTATCAAACAACGGGAGTCTACCATGCTTCGGGTTATGAAAGCCATTGCACACATTCAGCGTGAATATTTCCTGACGGGCGATGAATTGCAGATCAAACCCATGATTTTAAAAAATGTGTCTGATATGGTCGGAGCAGACATATCAACCGTATCCCGGATCACCTGTAACAAGTATGTTCAAACTCCTTCGGGAAACATTCTGATTAAAGATTTGTTTAATGAGGGCATTACCAACCAGGAGGGTGTGGTTATTAGTGTTCGCAAAGTGCAGGAAGCTATTCAGCAGGTTGTGCTTCATGAAGATAAAAATGCTCCGCTATCAGACCAGCAAATAGCCGACATGCTTATTTTGAAAGGGTTCCAGATAGCGCGAAGAACAGTTGCTAAATACCGCGATGAACTCAGTATTCCTGTGGCGCAGCTACGATGGAACACAGTTCATAATCGGATTGCGGCAGCATAATTTATAGGAAGGGTGAATACAAAACATTGATATGGCAAAAATCCTTATAATAGACGATGAGAAAGACTTGTGTCTGGTTCTCAACCGGTTTTTATCGAAACACGGGTATCAGGTAATAGAGGCTAATAAAGGCAGAAAAGCGCTGGAACTGCTCAATGAAGATAAGCCAGATCTTATCCTCTGCGATTTTAAACTGGAAGACATGGATGGGTCTTCGGTATTGAAGGCCATAAAGGAAATCAATCCTTCTATTCCGGTAATTATTATCACAGGCTACAGTAATATCAAAACAGCTGTTGAGGTAATGCGGCTAGGGGCTATCGATTACGTTACGAAGCCTTTAATTCCAGACGAGATTCTGATGACAATCCGTAAAGCACTTCAGGAACCTGAAGTCAATGGAACCGATACACAACGAAGAGGTAATTCAGATATTCGTGTTGAACGGGAGAGACGCTCGGCTCCGAAAGAGGATGGCTATATTTTTGGCGACAGCCCTTACTTCAAAAATATTCTGAAGCAGATTGATCTGGTGGCTCCCACAAACTACAGTGTGATCATCTATGGAGAGAGTGGTAGTGGAAAGGAAGCCATTGCACAGGAAATCCACAAGCGCAGCAAACGCAGCTCAAAACCTTTTGTAGCCATTGACTGCGGTGTTCTTTCAAAAGAACTGGCGGGTAGTGAATTGTTTGGACATGAAAAGGGGTCTTTTACGGGAGCGTTAAATCAAAAGATCGGAAGTTTTGAGATTGCCAATGAAGGAACCATATTCCTGGATGAAATAGCGAACCTATCCTACGATGTTCAGATTTCACTTCTGCGGGTGATTCAGGAAAGAAAAATGAGAAGGGTAGGAGGAACAAAAGATATTGACCTGGATGTCCGGATCATTATTGCCAGCAACGAAAAACTCTGGGATTCATCCGGAAAAGGAAAACTGCGGGAAGATCTTTATCATCGGTTTAATGAGTTTACCATTAATGTAGCACCCCTTCGTGAACGCGGATCAGATATTATGACTTTTGCGCATCACTTTTTAGGTATAGCCAATCGTGAGCTTCATAAAAACATTAAAGGGTTCCGCCCTGAAGTTGAGGAAATATTCAAATCATATCCCTGGTACGGAAATCTTCGCGAACTGAAGAACGTAGTGAAGCGTGCAACTCTTCTCTGTGATTCAGAATACATTGATGTACGAAGCATTCCATTTGAGCTTACCAATTTCACCAAGCTTCAGTTTGAACCGGTAGAATCGAATTACAAAACACCTCCGGTGGAGATGCCAATCGACATACCACCCCGGAAAACCATGCCGCGTGAACCAACTTTAAAAAGCGCGGGCCTTGATGCAGAATATGAAGTTATTCTGGAAGCATTAAAGAAAGTGAACTTCAACAAGAGCAAAGCAGCCAAGGTGTTGCAAATTGATCGAAAGACATTGTATAACAAGATCAAGCAATATCAGGAGTTACGAGGCGAAGAGCTCGAATCGGGCATATAGGACGTCATGGTTGATTACCTTAAGCTTTTATTCGAATCCGGTGAGGATTCCTCATCCTTTAACGAAAAAATAAGCGATTTTTTTCCTGCTTTGATTTATGTCTATGATGTAGACAAAGGAAAAGTTAAGTATATCAACCGTAAACTGACGGATATCCTGGGATACTCCTTCGAAGAATTTAAAGCCACTGATGACTCGCTGCTCAATCTCGTTTTTAAAGAGGATGTAGAACGAGTAAGGCTGGAACTCGAAAAATTAGCTTCACTTAAAGATAATGAGTCACATTCCTATGGTTGCCGTTTAAACCGGAAAGAAGGTTCGTGGCGGCATTTCAAAACAATGGGTACCGTGTTAAGAAGAAATGCTGAAGGAAAGGCTTCTTCACTCCTTTTTGTCGCGCAGGATATTACAGATGAGTTAAAAACAGAGGAGGAAATCAGGGCCACAAGGGAGTTATTTGAAGAAACCGAGCAATTACTTCAGTTTGGCACATGGAATTGGCATCTTGAAACTGATAGAATCGAATGGACTAAAGGGTTGTATGATATTCTGGAATACAAACCATCTGAGATTGAAAAAGTCACACACGATTTTTACATGAAGCATGTATCGGAAGAGCATCGGGAAGAATTTCAACGAATACTGGATCAGGCAATAGCAACACAAACGGAATTCGAGTTCGAGTATATTGTCAATTCAAAGAACAATAAACAGAAATCAGTATCTACAAAGGGAAAAGTTGTGGCCAATGAAAACGGGAAAGTCATACGTATTGTTGGAATAACCCGTGACATAACGGCTTTGAAAGGCCTGGAACGTGAACGTGAACGGATTATTCTTGAACTTAATAGGTCAAATCATGATCTGGAAGAGTTTGCCTATGTAGCTTCGCATGATCTGCAGGAGCCTCTTCGTAAGATTTCCACGTTTAGTGAACGATTGAGAACGAAATATAATGATGTACTCCAGCAGGAGGGTAATCAGTATCTTACCCGTATAATGGCATCATCAGAAAGTATGCGGTTATTGATTGATAATTTGCTTGAATTTTCGAGAACATCCCGAAGTACGTTTGAGTACGTACCGGTAAACCTCAATGAAATACTGAATGAGTCATTATCAGATCTGGAGTTAAAAATAGAAGAGACCAGGGCAGCAATAAAAGTAAGTCCATTACCCGTTATAGATGCCATGCCTATGGAAATACGGCAATTGTTCGGAAACATTATTAACAATGCATTGAAATTCAGAAGAGCGGATGTTAATCCTGTGTTAATAATTAAAACCGAAGAGATACGGCCAGGAGAACGTGAAAAATATCTGTTAGCAAAAGACAGGACCTATCATAAAATTGTATTTGTAGACAACGGAATTGGTTTTGAACAGGAATATGCTGAACGAATATTTCAAATATTTCAACGCTTGCATGGAAAGGCAGAATATGCCGGAGCCGGTGTTGGCCTGGCTATCTGCAAAAAGATAGCAGAAAATCATGACGGTTTTATTTATGCATCCAGTACGGGAGAGGGTGCAGTTTTTACCATTATACTTCCTGAAAAACAATATTAGAATTTAACATGTTTTTATCCGGTCAACCTATTCGTGTTTTGGTAATTGATGATGATGAAGACGATTTTCTCATCATTCAGGATTACATCCGGTCTATTGAAAATGCCACCTTTACCCTGGATTGGTGCTATACCTATAAGGATGCAATTGGTCGTTTTGCCTCCAAGCAACATGATATTTACTTTGTGGACTACAGGTTGGGAGCAAAGACCGGTATTGATTTGCTGAAGGATGCTGTTGAGATGCAATGTGAAGAGCCAATCATTCTGCTTACCGGCAAAGGGAACCGGGATATCGACCGTGAAGCCATGCGTGTTGGTGCTGTAGATTACCTGGTAAAATCTGAGCTGAACACGGAGAAGCTTGAGCGGAGTATTCGCTATGCACTGGATCATTACACAACCCTTAAGGCATTGCGTGAAAGTGAAAGGAAGTATAGGGGTATTTTTGACGGTTCAAAGGATGCCGTATTCATTACAGACCGTGAACTTCGGTTTAAGGACTGCAACCCGGCTACATCAGATCTGCTTCGGTATCCCAAAGAGCGGCTTACGCAATTAACCTTGTACGACCTTATTGAAGGCGAAGAACTAAAAAAACGAATCAGGGAAGGTTTGGATGAGGATGGGGAAGTTGTCGACCTGGAAATTGTAGTGATTGACCATCGTCATGAGAAAAAGGTCTGTGTATTAACGGCAAGCTTGCATAATGAAAATGAAAATGTTCAGTTCATCCAGGCTATCATCCATGACATAACCAATCTTAAAAAAGCGGAACGCGCTGCTCTCTATACCGAGAAGTTGGCAACTGCAGGTCGTTTGGTTCGAACGCTCGCCCATGAAGTACGGAACCCTCTGAACAATATTCAGATGTCCGTGGAGCACCTCGATACAGAACTGATCCCGGATGAAGACAAGGTCTTCTATGAGATCATAAAGCGCAACATCAAGCGTATCGATGATCTGATAGCCGAATTACTGGATTCATATAAGCCTACCGAGAAGGAGTTTAAAAAGAATGGGTTGGATGAAATACTTAAGAAGAGTATTGAAATAGCATCGGATCGGATGACACTCAAGGGAATTCAAATTGATACAGATTTCCCTGAAAAATCTTTGCTCATTTTAGCTGATGACGAAAAACTTAAAATAGCCTTCCTCAATATTCTCATAAATGCTACGGAAGCAATTCATGATCAGGGAGGAAGAATAAAAGTTTCCTTACAGGAAAAGGACAAGCATTGCCTGGTGATGATCACGGACAATGGCTGTGGAATACCGCAAGACATTCTTTCGAAACTTTTTGAGCCTTACTTTACTTCAAAAAGAAATGGGATGGGGCTGGGCCTTGCATCAACACTTAATATAGTGCAGGCGCATCAGGGAACCATTGAGGTAAAATCAACGGTGAACAAAGGGACTACGTTCACCATCATTTTGCCACAGTTGGTTTTAAAAAGTGTTGAAGCAGCTTCCTAGATTTTAACCGTGACGAATTTCAGACTACTTTCGAATCTTTAGCAAATTCTCCCCTGATTAATCCGGGGTTGTCATCCAAACGGATCATACATATTAATAAATGGTTTAATCCGGCTAAAGCTCTCTTCGTCTTTATTTTCCTCTGGCGTTTGAATATTTTTTGACTTCTTTTTTGATGAGATTGTTTTATACCCGGCCTTGCGTTTATCGGTGTCCACTACGTTTTTCTCAATTTGTGATATTTCGATATTCATAAAATTTACTAATTCATTTTTAATGGTAGCTGAAAAACCAAATGCCACCCGATTAGATAGTGTAGAATTGTGTCCACACTTAGGGTTAAAATTGAAAAGAATTCATTAAATGGTAAACTTTTAACGTTCTTGCTAAATGAATGACCAATGTTATCTTTGGTTAATTAAACTGAAATGAAAAAGACCTTTATACTGGTGGCGGAAGATGATGCAGATGATCGTTTCCTACTACAAACTGCATTCGAGGAGAAGGGATTTACAGAAAGGCTTGAATTTGTTGAGAACGGGATTGAGCTGATCACATATCTCCATGACATTAAAGACAAAAAATCGGTAATGGAAACCTTCCCTGGTTTTATTCTACTCGATTTGAACATGCCCCGTAAAGGGGGCCGTGAAGCACTTGAAGAAATTAAGAAGGATCCTGTCTTTAAAACCATCCCTGTAATCGTATATACAACAACACGGAGTGAAATGGAAATCAGGAGATGTTATGAGTTGGGCGCCAATACATACATTGTGAAGCCTTCAAGGTTTGAAAGCCTGCTCCAGGTTGTTGAGGATATTCGCGGTTACTGGTTTGGAACCGCATCCATTCCCGGTTATTGAGGTTTACTCTTTTTAGCAAACACCTTACCTCCGATCTTCTTAAGAAAAGGTATCGCCCGGTCTACCAGATGTGATGTATAATTTTTCACGAGTCCCGGTACAAGCAGTTTGACCAGAAAATTTGAGTTGGACAAGACTTTCCGCAAAGCAAGGTCAACCGTAATGTTTGCCCCGGTACGTGCTATTGAATTTTGTGAGGGGCTACCGATCAGTAAATCAGAAACAATTTTTGTCAAAGCAAGAGCAGGTTTAAATTCTTCTTTTATCTCCCGTATGTCAGTCCGGATATGCTCTTTCTTAACTGCAAGAAATTCTCTTAACCTCTTCTCTTCAGCACGGAGTTCATTGTAATTTGTTATCATAATTCTTCAAACATTTTTTTGATGATCGCATTTCTTAGCATGGGAACGAACGCTTTTTTGAAACCAATAAGAATAATCAACAGCAGTGTATAAATTCCTGCAACAATGAAAAAACCTGCGATCACATTGTTTAGTGCTACACCGATCCACCACGCAAGGCCCATACTGGCAAAGATCATAACAAAGATCAATAACGTCAGCTGAACAGAAGCTATAATGCTCTGCGTGGCCATGAGTGATGCTTTTTCAGAAATTTTGAGAACTTTCAATTCATAGTAGGCTTCTATGTAAGCTTCTATATCTTCACTCAGATCATTTATCTTGGTTTTGAGTTCCTGCATAACATGGCTGTTTATGGTGTATACAAACTCGGAAAAAATTAATGCCGTTAGATCGATGAAACCTGTGTACTTTAATCAACATAAATTTGACACATCAGCATTAATGGATGCATAAAAAACTTAAAGGATGCACCGTCTGACACGTTTGGCTTTATGGTAGAAAGACCATCAGTCTTCATCTTAATCAGCTTCCTGCACAACGTGGACAAAAGTCTACAACACCTTTCGGATTGAGCTTAAACCTGTTTTAGCATTTAAAGGCACTAGCTTTTAATTCATCATTCTGGGGAAAATTGAAATCAGTTTTCATGAAAAAACAATTAACTGAGCTGGCCTCTATTACGAGGTTTGTCGGAAGTACCATTTATCATTTCTTTTCTTCTTTTGAAGCGCGCGAACTTATCCGGCAGTGTTATACGGTTGGCTATCGTTCTTTTTTTCTTATTGGATTTACCGCGTTCGTGGCAGGCGTGGTGTTCACCAAGCAATCCAGACCATCGCTTGCTTCATTTGGTGCAGAGTCGTGGTTGCCTTCACTTGTTTCGCAGGCTGTAATACGTTCCCTTGGCCCACTGATTACAGGATTAATATGTGCCGGTAAGTTAGGGTCTAACATTGGAGCAGAGCTGGGAAGCATGCGGGTTTCTGAGCAGATCGATGCTATGGAAGTTTCTGGTACACGACCCTTTTCCTATCTCGTAGTGACACGCGTTCTGGCCACTACGCTGATGTTGCCACTGCTTGTTGTTTATGCAGATATCATTGCGCTGCTGGGATCTTTTACCATGGTGAATATGATCAATAATTCCAGTATTACTTTATTCTTTAATGAAGCGATAGCGTCCATCACTTACCTCGATGTTTTCTCTTCTATAATAAAGTCAGCTTTTTTTGGTCTCGCTATAGGGGTGGTTGCCTGCTACGCGGGCTATCATTCACATGGCGGTACGGCCGGGGTGGGAAAAGCAGCTAATACATCGGTTGTTGTTTCCATGATTTTCATTTTTGTGATCGACCTGGTTTCACTTCAGTTTATAAATCTGTTTAGGTGATTATGAAGAATCAAGTTGACCCTATACTCACGGCTCAAAAAGTTACCCGGGTTCCCATGGTAAAGATCAGGCATCTGAAAAAATCATTTGGCGATAAAAAAGTATTGAATGACGTGAACCTGGATTTATATCCAGAGGAAAATCTGGTAATCATTGGTAGATCAGGCACTGGTAAATCAGTTTTGATAAAATGTCTGGTAGGATTGATACCACATGATGAAGGGCAAATTCAAGTCATGGGCAAAGAAGTTTCATCACTTACCAAAGATGAGCTGAATGAGCTTCGCTTGCAAATCGGTTTTTCGTTTCAGGGCAGTGCATTGTATGACTCTATGACGGTACGCGAAAATCTTGAATTTCCGCTGAAAAGAAATCAGGGTATTCATGATCCAGGGAAGCTTAATGAACTGGTAATTGAAGCGCTGGAAGATGTTGGATTGGCGAGTGCTGCAGACAAAACACCAGCCGAACTATCCGGTGGAATGAAAAAAAGAGTTGGTATTGCCCGCACCTTGATTCTGAAACCCAAGATCATGTTGTACGATGAACCAACAGCTGGTCTTGATCCCATAACGTCAGCGGAAATTAATGAGCTGATAAACGAAGTTCGCCAGAAACATCAGACATCATCCATAATTATAACGCACGATATCAGTTGTGCCCGCACCACGGGTGACCGGGTTGTTGCCCTGGTAAACGGCAAAAATAAAGTGGAAGGTACATTTCAGGAATTGAAGGAATCAAAGGACCCTGATATCGAAGCCTTTTTTAATTATTAAATCTATGCAGGTATGAAAACAAAAGAAGTAACACAGGATATTAAGCTGGGCATTTTTGTATTGTTGGGGATTATCCTTTTCCTGGGGTCTGTATTTTTTATTGGTAGCGATAAAAACCTATTCAACAAAACATTTAAGGTTTATGCGGTTTTCCGAAACGTAGAAGGGCTTAAGGAAGGTGATAATGTTTGGTTATCCGGAGTAAAAATCGGTATTGTACAGGATGTGCGAATTGTAGCCGAAGGAAAAGTAGTTGTCACGCTCTCTTTAAAAGACAGGCAAAACAAATTCATTAAAGAGAATGCTACAGCTTCGGTTGGATCTGATGGATTGGTAGGAAATAAGATCGTTGTTATACGTCCCGGAGATGCACAGGCCATCTTGCAGGATTCAGATACGCTCGGTGCGTTTTCACCCGCTGATACACAAGAGTTGATCAACATTGCTAAAGATGTGGGAGAGAATACCCGCTCACTTACAAATGACTTGAAGCAATTGGCCCGTAAGGTAAATGAAGGGCAGGGTGTTGTCGGAGAGTTGATGCAGAATGGAAGTATTGCACAGGATCTTCGGCAGGCAGTGGCTGGCTTGAAAGAAACTTCCACACAGACAACAAAAGCTTCAGAACAGCTTGCTTCTATGATGTATAAATTCAACAATGGTGATGGCCTGGTCAACAAGCTGGCTACAGATACATCGCTGTCATACGTATTTGATCAGACACTTGCTAATGTGAAACAGGTCAGTCGCAATTCAGCTCAAATGTCAAAGGAGCTGGAAGACCTGGTATCCAAACTGAATAATAATAATAACGCTATAGGTGTTCTGCTGGCAGATACGGTCTTTGCGCAAAAACTGCAAACTACATTGAATAATGCCCAGTCAGCTTCTGCAAAATTAGATGAGAACATGGAGGCCATGCAGCACAATTTCTTACTTCGTGGCTACTTCAGGAAAAAAGAAAAGAAGCAAAAACAATAGGATGGGCATTTAATTCTACACCGTTATACCAAAGCTTAAGATGCCACCATTGGCAGATTATTTTACCCAGAATAGACATATTTAGTATTCATTTAAAATCCTTGGTTATGAGAAGCATACTGTATTTAATAGCTGTGATTCTGATCATCGGCTGGTTGTTGGGAATATTTTATTATAGTGCAACAGGTATCATTCATTTGCTACTTGTGATTGCTGTGATTT
>DASXWH010000006.1:0-9980 GCA_036503775.1 Ohtaekwangia sp. | reverse complement strand
TCTTTGATCTTCTGACCAATCTCGATGGGTGCCATGTAACGCTGTTTTTAACGTATATAAAGATACGTAAAATATAAGGTTACAGTTCGCTCTTTTCAAGGCGTCTGCTGTAACCAAAAGTTTTACAACCCCGTAAAATTGTGCTAAACTTACGTAACCAAAGCATATGAGCTTTGCAGAAATTACCCAGACCCTCAGTAGTTCTCAGAGCATGGTAAAGCCGTTCTATCAGGATGAATACGCCACCCTTGAACTGGATGACACGGTGCCGTGCATTCAGCTTACCCTGCATGGCGTTCCGCGTTACAGCGAGCATTACCATCTCGTGCAGAAGAAAAGAATGGAGTTGATGTATCAGGAAATCCGGAATTATCCTAAACTCCACATGCTTACCGACAGCCGGACCGCAGGCCCGGTGCTGGATGAAGATGTACTTTATTTTAAAACCCAGGTGTTGCCGGAAATGGAAAGAGCCGGCATCCGGCACCTCGCCATCGTAATGCCACAAAGCAAATTCACGCAGCTTACCATTAAGGAGATGACGGAGAATACCGAGGTCATCAACGTACGGTATTTCGATTCTATCCGTGAAGCCCGTCTGTGGCTTCGGAAGATGACCCTGGCATAGCAGCATCAAGCTGTGGATTATTTTTCTCTTCGTTGAGCTTTCCCGTCCATCCATGGGTGAGTGTCTATGCCGCGTTTCTTCTTTTTGCAGTAATGATCCGGAAGTGACGACATTTTCAGGGTAAGGGTTTGAGGGTAACGCAGATTCCAAAAAAAAGAATGAAATCCGGAAAGGCAGGGCAATAAAATTTGGGTTTGGATTCTAACTCCCTTGTTTTCTTGGGGTTATATGCTATATTGCGCAGTTGAACAATTGACTTAACGACCCTGTAGATACCATGTCAATCAGTTTGCCATTCTAAACCTATGCAGGATCTTACCAGGCACCTCCCGGCAGTCATTTATGAGTATGCTGTTTATCCGGACGGTACATCACGGTTTCTCTTTATCAGTGACGCCTGCGAAAGTATTCTTGGTTTGTCTCCCAGCGCAGTTATCGAAGATCCCACCTTACTGGATTCTATTGTTTACGAAGATGACAGGCCGCATCTGCGGGAATCAACAACCGCCAGCATCAAAGGAGGTAATGAATGGAACTGGCAGGGGAGGATGCATGTGCGCGGATCGCTCATTTGGGTTGACGTGCGATCAAATCACGAGTTAAAATCAGACGGAACTATTATACGCAGAGGAGTGATTCAGGACATTACAGAACGCAAGGAGTCAGCCAAGGAAACTGAACTTCGTTATTTATCATTGGTTGAACGTCTTCCCATCGGGGTCGTAATTCATAAAAATGGCAAGCTGGTATTTGCGAATGCGCAGGCGCACCAGATTTTAGGCGCCAAAAAAACCAAAGAACTTTTAGGAACGGATGTGATGAACTTTGTTCATCCGGATTTTCACCAGCGGATCATACGCAGGATGAAAGAAATCGCTGAAGGTATGCCATCACCGATGGTAGAGCAACGCTACGTCAGGGTAGATGGAAAAGTCATTGATGTGGAAACCATGGCGTCACCCTTTACCTACCACGGTGAGCCGTGTGTACAGGTGATCTTCCGGGATATCACGGAACGCAAGCAAACCGAAGAGCGCATCCGGAAAAATGAAACGCTGTTAGCACAGCTTTTTCAGAATATTCCCATGGCGGTTGTATTGCTCACCGATATGGGTAAGGTAGAACAGGTGAATAAAGGCTTTGAAGAAATGTTCGGTTATACCATGAATGAATTGCGTGGTAAAAGTATCAACGACTTCATTGTGCCGGAAGAACTGGTTCATGAAGGCGTGGATCTGAACAACCTCATTGCCAGCAACCGTGTGGTCAGCATCGAAACCATCCGGAAGAACCGCAGCGGAAAGCTGATCAACGTGATTCTGTACGGTATGCCGGTGATGATGGATAATCAAACCATTGGTATCTATGGCGTGTATGTTGATTTCACCGATCGTAAAAAGGTTGAAGAAGAACTGAAGATCAGAAATACGGAGCTTGATAATTTTGTGTACAAGGTATCACATGACCTGCGTGCACCGTTGTCATCTATATTGGGCCTGGTGAACCTGGCCCGTCTTCCGGGCAACACCGACAACCCGATGGATTACATTGACATCATTGGTGACAAGGTGCAACACCTCGATCACTTCATCGGTGATGTGTTAAGTCATTCCAAGAACCTGAAAATGGATGTGACGACCAGCAAGGTTGATTTCGAACAGATCATTTCACGTACCTTCCAGGATCTGAATTACCTTGATGGCGCCAAGAATGTTAAACACATGCTGAAGATCGAAGGCATTGCGTTCTACAGCGATCCGTGGCGGATTTCTGAGATATTCAGGAACCTGATCTCAAACGCCATCAAATACCGTCAGCTGGATATTCCTCAATCTGAAATTTCCATTAAGATCCTGATCGATCACCTGCGTGCTGAGATCAGTTTTGTAGACAATGGAATTGGTATTGATGAAGTCAGCCTGGTGAAGATCTTTGAAATGTTCTACCGGGCTACCGAGCAATCTGATGGATCGGGCATCGGTCTTTATATTGTCAAGAATGCTGTAGACAAGCTGGGTGGGCAAATTTCCGTGGCCAGTCAGATAAATCAGGGAACCCGTTTTAACATTGTGCTTCCCAACCGGATCAATAGCATCATTACAAAAGCTACTCCGCAGGTAACAGAACCGCAGCCGCGATGAAAATTATTGAAGTGTCAACTGCTGAGGAGGCAAAAGATTTTTTGCTGTTGCCGGTCAGGTTATATAAAAACGAATCGAAATGGATTCGTCCGCTGGATAAAGATGTAGAGTCGGTATTTGATCCGGAAAGAAATAAAACCTTCAAGCATGGTGAATGTATCCGCTGGATACTGAAAGATGATTCAGGGGAAGTGATTGGCCGTGTAGCTGCGTTTGTCAACCAGAAAATCGTTAAGAAAGGCAATGATCAGCCCACGGGAGGAATAGGTTTTTTTGAATGCATCAATGATCAGGCAGCAGCATTCCTGCTGTTCAATCAGTGCAAACAGTGGCTGACAGAAAAAGGTATGGAGGCTATGGATGGTCCGATCAATTTCGGAAGCCGTGATCGTTGGTGGGGTTTGTTGATTGAAGGATTTGAACATGAACCGAACTACCAGTGCAATTATAATTTCCCATACTATCAGCAATTCTTTGAAGCCTATGGTTTCCAGGTATACTTCTATCAGTTTACCTATGCGCGGGAAGTAAAAACTCCGCTCGTACCACGGCTGGCTGAAAAAGCAGCGCTGGTTGCCCGCGATCCACACTATTCATTCCGCTACCTCGATAAAAAAGAAATCAGCAAGCTGCCCGAATACTTGTTAAAGGTGTACAATGAAGCCTGGGCTAATCGCTCAGAAAATCCGGAGCTATCGTTGGCACAAGCCAAAATACTGGTGAAGCAAATGAAACCCATCATGGATAACCGCTTGATCTATTTTGGTTTTTACAAAGATGAACCGATTGCGTTCTTTATTTCCCTGCCGGAGGTAAACCAGATAATGAAATATGTGAATGGAAAACTGGATCTGATCGGGAAAATAAAGCTCATCTGGCATATGCTGATGAAGACCAATCGGAAGGCGTTCGGGATTTTATTTGGCGTTGTTCCGGCTCACCAGGGTAAAGGGGTTGATGGAGCTATTGTGATGAAATCGCGTGAAGTACTGCAGGATCAGTATAAACGCTATGACCTATACGAGATGAACTGGATAGGCGATTTTAATCCCAAGATGATCAATGTGGTGTTACAGGTAGGAGGGTACCTGAGCAAACGCCATGCTACCTACCGGAAGCTCTTTGATGAATCGAAACCGTTCAAGCGCGCTCCGTTCCTGAAGTAGATGATTTTATAAACTTCTTTCGGTGCTGATTGTTATTCGCTAAAATTGCGCTCGAATTCAACGGCATGAAAAACAAAACCGGAGTTTTACTGATCAACCTGGGCACACCTGACAGCCCTTCTGTAGGCGATGTACGATCCTATCTTTCTCAGTTCTTAAATGACCCCCGGGTTATTGATATTCCGTGGCTGCTCCGGAAGATGTTGGTTAACCTGATCATTGTTCCGTTTCGCGCGCCTAAATCTGCGAAGATCTATCAGAAACTCTGGACCAAGGACGGTTCTCCGCTTTTGTATTACAGCAGACGGGTGGAGCAGTTGTTACAAAAAGAACTGGGTGATGATTACGAAGTACACCTGGCTATGCGGTATAAAAACCCGTCTATACCGGATGTGATGGAAAAGATGCGGAAGCGAAACTATAAGAAGATCGTTGTGCTTCCCATGTTCCCCCAATATGCTTCTGCCTCCACCGGATCGGCCATAGAAGAAGTGATGCGCGTGATGAAAACCTGGTGGGTGATCCCGGAAGTAAAAATGATCAGCCAGTATTACGATCACCCGGATTTTATCGATGGGTTTGTGGCGCGTGGTCGTCAATACAACATAAATGAATATGATCATGTGATCTTTTCCTATCACGGATTACCGGAACGCCAGGTCGATAAAGTGTATAATGAAGGTCTGTGTTCAGATCACGATTGTGAAAATGAGATCACTCCGGAAAATGAATATTGCTACAAGGCTACCTGTTATGCTACAACACGGTTGCTGGCGGCTAAACTCTCCATACCGAAAGAAAAGTATACGGTATCTTTTCAGTCACGCCTGGACGAAAAATGGCTTAAGCCTTTTTCGGATGTAGTGGTACAACAATGTGCTGAGAAAGGCATGAAAAAAATACTCGTATTCTCACCGGCCTTTACAGCTGATTGTCTCGAAACCATTATTGAGATTGGTGATGAGTACCAGGAGATATTTCACAAACATGGAGGGGAGAAAGTTCAGCTTGTGGAAAGTCTGAATGACCATCCGAAGTGGATTGCGTGTTTGAAAAACTTAGTAGTGGCTTCATAGCTTCACCGCACCCGATAGCCTAAGGGTCTCTCCGGAGATGAGGGACTTTCGTGTTACACTTCTTCCATATCCTTGAGTTCAATTTCCAGTGCCTTGGTGCTGATATAAATTTCCGTCAACGATAGAAACAGGGAAATCAACAGGAACACCAGGCTGAGTCCGAAAATACTGATGGCCCACATTTCGTACTGCAGAAAGAAAAACAACATGCTGAGTACACAAAAAAAGAAACTGGTGATTCCGGCACCCTGCATTTGCTTCACCAGGTTGAGCCTTCGTTTGAGATTATGGATCTGTGCTTTGATGATTTCTTTTTCTTCCTGAATCTGTTTGTATTTGGCATGAAGGTTCCGGATCAGTGTGGCGAGTGCCAGAAAACGATTGGTGTATGCCAGCATCAACAGCGTAATTGCTGGGAAGAGTAATGCCGGTGTATTGATAGAGAATTCATGCATAAGATACTTATTGAAGTTTCTGTAAGGTACGCAGCGATTTGGAAAGCCAGCTGGTAACACCCACTACACCCAGTGTCATAAATCCGCCAAAGATCACGGAAGCTTTTACCCCGAGTAGTCGTGCAGCAACCCCAGATTCAAACATGCCGATTTCATTGGATGATCCTACGAAGATGTGGTTGACGGCAGAAACTCTTCCTTTCATATTTTCAGGAGTGAGTGTTTGCAGCAACGTTCCTCTGATAATCACGCTCACACAATCAAAAACACCACTGAGTATTAACAATACCATAGAGATCCAGAAACTTGTGGAAAGTCCGAAGAGGATCATACAGACACCAAATCCCGCCACACAAAGGAACATGATCTTGCCGGCATTTCGTTTGATCGGATGATGTACCAGATAAAGTGCCATGAGCAAGGCACCCACGCCCGGAGCTGCGCGCAGAAATCCAAGACCTTCTTTTCCGACATGTAATATCGTATCGGCAAAAATGGGAAGTAACGCTACGGCCCCTCCGAAAAGAACTGCAAACAGGTCCAGCGAAATAGCGCTGAGTACAATCTTGTTGTGAAAAACAAAACGCAGTCCGGCCTTTATCTTTTCTACAATACCTTCTTCTGCGGATACCTCCGGAAGCGGCTTATCCGCTACCATAAGGATGAGGATCAATGCGCCCAGCGTAAGTGAAACATCGGTGAAGTAGGCCACCGATATCCCAAAAAAACCATACAACAATCCGCCCAGTGGCGGGCCTGCCAGCGAAGCGGTTTCCCATAGCGTACTGTTCCAGGTGATGGCATTCGGATACAGATCGCGGGGTACCAGCTGCGGCATAAATGAAAATACAGCGGGTGACAGAAAGCCGCGCGCTATACCACTGATGAAGATCACAGTATAGATCGGAAGAACGCCAAACTCAATAATGTGTGCACCGGAATCCAGTGTAAAAAAAAGCAGCAGTGCCGAGCATAACAACAGTGTGCTGATACACGTGATGATTATTTTCCTGCGCGCCATGATGTCTGCAATATGCCCCGCATACAACGACACACCAATGGAAGGAATAGCTTCTGCCAATCCGATAAGGCCTAATGATAAAGGGTCTTTGGTGATTTCATATACCTGCCAGGCTACTACTACCGCCTGGATCTGAATGGCTAGTGTAATACAAAAACGAGCAGATATAAAAAGTCTGAAGTCCGGAATACGCATGGCTGCGTAAGGAGAGTGCGTGCTCATACTGCGGTCAATATTTTCTCAACAGCCTCAACGGCTGTTTGCCTTCTTTGTTTCCGTTCGCCTTTAATCTCTGTAAAGGGTACGGTTTGATTTTTCAGTTCATTCAGGTAGATATCGTAAAGCTTTTCGCGCTCATGCGGATGTTCGCGTAACGGGTCTTCTTCCCAGGGCAAGTCAATATAGGTCAGCAGATACAGATCGTATTTTCGTGAAGCAATGTATTTGAGGATTTCAGGATTACAGTTTCCATACTTGAATTCGCTCCATACCTTGATCACGTAAAGATTAGTATCGCAGAACAAAACGGTTTTTGCATCTCGGGTGTATTCATCTTCGAGACGAATTTGTCCGTGAGCAATAGTTAATAAATCATCCTGATTGTAAGGTCTTACCAGGTTGTCAATGTATGCACGGGCATACTCGGGGACCCATTCAGTTTTAAAGTGCTCTGAAAGATATTGGGATAAGTCAGACTTTCCGGTGCATTCCGGACCAATGATGGCAACCTTTTTTATAGGTGGCAGCTGAAACGCGTTCATGTGACTAAAGTCGGATATATTTTCCGGAAATTCGAACGCTGTCAGTTTTAAGAATGTGGTCGTAAAGACTGACGTAATGCTTCTTAGTTCTGAAGCATACGCAGCAATGTAGAAAGTCTGTTCTTCAGATTTCTGCGGTCAACAATAAAATCCAGGAAGCCATGGTCCAGAACAAATTCGGCACTTTGAAATCCTTTCGGTAAATCTTTACCGATGGTTTCACGGATAACGCGGGGGCCGGCAAAACCAATGAGTGATCCAGGCTCGGCAATATTGAAGTCACCTAACATGGCGTAAGAGGCCGTAACACCTCCTGTTGTCGGGTCAGTTAACAAAGAGATATAAGGAATTTTCGCGGCATCGAGCTGGGCGATCTTCGCGGAGGTTTTGGCCATCTGCATTAATGAAAGTCCGGCTTCCATCATACGCGCTCCGCCTGAACGGGAGATCATCAAAAAGGGTGTATTGGTTTTCAGGCTATGGTCCATAGCGCGGGCAATTTTTTCACCCACGACAGATCCCATAGATCCTCCGATGAACGTAAAGTCCATACAGGCAATGGTGATATCCAGGCCATTCATCTTTCCGTAGGCCGTACGAACGGCATCCTTCAGTTGAGATTTTTCCTGGGTTTCCTTTATCCGCTTCGGATAGGGTTTGGTGTCTTTGAATTTCAGCGGGTCAGCTGATTCCATGGTAGTGTCCAGTTCGGTGAACTTGTTCTCATCGAAGAGTATTTCGAAATACTCTTCCGAACCAATGCGTACGTGATAGTCTTCATCAGGCACAACATAAGCATTGCTTTTCAGTTCGCGCGTGTGAACGATTTTACCGGCAGGTGATTTAAACCAAAGTCCGTCCGGTACCTCACGTTTGGATTCCGTGGGGGTCATAATTCCTTTATCACTGCGCTTGAACCAAGACATAGAATAAATTTTTTAGTAAAAACAAAAGCCGATGTCTGGTTTAGAGACATCGGCCTGCTATTGGGTAAATTATGCTACTGTTACCGATTTATCGAGGTAGACATCCTGAACAGCATTCAGAATTTCTACACCTTCTTTCATCGGGCGCTGGAATGCTTTTCTTCCGGAGATTAATCCCATACCACCGGCACGTTTGTTAATAACAGCTGTGCGTACTGCATCGGCTAAATCACTTGCACCTTTAGATTCTCCACCGGAACTGATCAGACCTGCACGGCCCATGTAACAGTTGATTACCTGGTAACGGCAAAGATCGATCGGGTGATCTGTTGTTAATTCTGTATAGATTCTTTCATCCAGTTTTCCATAGCTGCTTCCACCGGTGTTAAGAGCCTTGTAGCCTCCGTTGTTTTCAGCCAGTTTCTGTTTGATGATATCCGCCTGGATTGTTACACCCAGGTGGTTAGCCTGGCCGGTCAAGTCGGCTGATACGTGGTAATCTGTTCCACCTTGTTTAAAAGCGTTGTTTCGTGTATAGCACCACAGAATGGTAGCCATACCTAATTGGTGAGCTCTTTCAAAAGCGGTTGCTACTTCCTGGATCTGACGCGTTGCATTGTCGGATCCGAAATAGATCGTAGCACCAACAGCAACGGCTCCTAAATTCCAGGCATCTTCTACTGAACCGAACATGATCTCATCCGCTTTATTCGGATAGGTAAGAAGCTCGTTGTGGTTGATCTTTACGATGAACGGAATGCGGTGAGCATATTTTCTGGACATCATAGCCAGCACACCATAAGTAGTGGCAACGCCATTACATCCGCCTTCGATAGCAAGCTTTACAATATTCTCAGGATCGAAGTAAGCTGGGTTCTTCGCGAAGGAAGCACCGGCACTGTGTTCGATACCCTGGTCGATAGGAAGAATAGATACGAAGCCTGTATTAGCGAGACGTCCTGTTCCGTATAACTGCTGAAGACTTCTCAGTACCTGAGGAGTTCTGTTCGTTTGAACGAAAATGTCGTCAACGAACGTGGGACTAGGAAGATGAAGTTGATCTTTAGAGATGGTCTTGCTCTGGTGCTTGAGCAGGTAGTCTGCATCCTTGCCCAGAAGATCCGCGATGTTTCTTGCCATAATTGGTCTATTGGTCTGGTATATGGGTTTTTAATGAGCGGGGACAAAGTTATTAATTATTTAATAGTATGCTAACTGGCTTAAATTTCGCGGTTTTTGGCCTTTTCAATCGTGTTAGGCCAAGGGTATAGAAACCTGAAAAAACAAAAAAGCCATTCCGGTTTGTGGAATGGCTTCTGTTATAATTCTTAAAATCCTTAGATCTTCTCCTTGATACGGGCAGCCTTTCCCTGTCTGCCTTTCAGGTAATAAAGCTTGGCTCTGCGCACACTGCCTTCTTTCACCACTTCGATCTTATCGATAGTAGGAGAAACGATCGGGAAGATACGTTCTACACCTACGCCATTGGATACTTTCCTTACGGTGAAAGATTCACCATTGGTTCCTGCGCCTCTGCGCTGGATTACTGTACCCTGAAACTGCTGAACGCGTTCCTTGTTACCTTCTTTTATTTTCACGTGAACGTTGATGGTATCACCAGGTTTAAAGCTGGGGAGTGATTCACGGACTTTCGCAAATTCCTGTTCTACTACTTTAATTAAGTCTGCCATAACTAGATGGTTTTGAAAATGGACTGCAAATGTAGGGAAAGAATCGGGATTTCAGAATGCAGGCCAAAGATGTTTTTCAAAAAGTGCGTTTTTAGTCTTTTTTGAGCAATTCCGG
>DASXWH010000005.1:0-12510 GCA_036503775.1 Ohtaekwangia sp. | reverse complement strand
AAACTTCTCGACTATAAGCCTGAACCCTGGACCACGCAAAAATGCGCACTGGTGCTCATGAACATGTCGCAAAAACTAAGCATGTCTGATAAGGACATGGAGATGACCAATGCGCTGAAGTTATATGGAAAGGATATCGTTGACCTGCTCTACCCGGATCGTGAAATGGCTGATGATCCGGTCGTTGATAAACCAGGAGGATGGAAATTTACCGTACCTAAACTCGATACGGTGCCCCTGGCAGTCCCGGAGGAATTCATCACTGTAAAAAAGATCAAGGGTGCTGATCCGAAGAATGGAAGTAACAACTGGGCGGTGTCCGGAAGCAAGACCCTGAGCGGCTCTCCTATTTTATGTGGCGATCCGCATTTAAGCCTTTCGCTTCCCTCGATCTGGTACGGTGTTCACCTGAATGCACCCGGAGTAAATACCATGGGAGCAAGTTTGCCCGGAGCACCGTGTATCATTATTGGATTTACCGACTCGGTAGCCTGGAGTGTTACCAATGCCCAGCGTGACCTGGTTGACTGGTTTAAGATCATGTACCAGGATAAAACGAAGAACAAGTATCAACTCGATGGAAATTGGGTAGATACCAAAAAAGTGGTTGAAGAATTCAGGATCCGCGATAAAGAGATCTTTTATGACACCGTTGTTTACACACACTGGGGGCCTGTTGCCTATGACGAAAACTATCATGCAGAAAATAACCTGGAAAGTTATTCTTTCCGGTGGATGGCTCATGAAGCACTGGATGAAGTACTCGCGCTGTATAAACTTAATCGTGCAAAAAATCACACTGACTTCACTGAAGCATTGAATTATTTCGGACTCCCCTGTCAGAATTTTGTGTTTGCCGCGGTTGATGGTGATATCGCCATGCGGGTTCAGGGGAAATATCCGGTACGCAGATCCGGTGAAGGAAAATTTGTGCTTGATGGAAGCAAGTCATCACAGGGATGGCAGGCGATCATTCCGAATGAACAGAATGTAATGGACAAAAATCCTGCGCGGGGATTTGTCAGCTCTGCCAATCAATATCCGGTTGATGCTACTTACCCTTACTATATTAATGGAGCCAGCTACGAGGCGTACCGGAACCGGAGGATCAACCAGGTGCTGCGTGAATCTGATTCGATTACTGTCCACGACATGATGAACCTTCAGAATGACAATTACAATCTCAAGGCTGCGGAAAATCTCCCGTATTTCCTGCAGCAACTCGACACTGCTACATTGGATCCGGCAGAAACACAGGCTTACAAGATCCTCAAAGCATGGGATTACATGAACACGAAAGAGTCAGAAGGCTCTTCTTATTTCGATGCCTGGTTTGAAAACCTCATACCACTGGTGTGGGACGAGATCCGAAGTAAACAGTATGCGCTGACGTATCCCACTGAATTTGTTACCGCCAAACTCCTGAAAGAACAACCCATGCTTTCATTTTTTGACATCACCAGCACCGCAGAAAAAGAAACAGCGCGTGAAGTGATTCAGACGGCATTCAAATTTGCTGTGGAAGATATTGAGGAATGGAAATCGGATCACTCCACTACCGTATCATGGGCAGAATATAAAGACAGTTACATCGCCAACCTGTTACGACTTGAACCGTTGGGTATGCGTGTGCGTACATCCGGAAGTGGTGATGATGTTAACGCGATGGGAAAAACACATGGTCCATCGTGGCGGATGGTGGTGAGCCTGGAAAAACGTGGAGTGAGAGCATGGGCAGTTTATCCGGGAGGGCAATCCGGGAATCCGGGAAGTACACATTATAATGACATGGTGAGTCTATGGAATAAAGGGCACTACATCGAACTCAATTTTGCCCGTAGACCAGAAGATATAAAATCAGCCTCCACCCTCAACCTTAACGTGACTGCGAAATGAAATTCATTATACAGGTTATTGCCATAATCATTACTGCGTACATACTGGAGTTGTTTGCGCCCTGGTATGCCATTGCCATAGCCGCATTTGCCTGCGGCTATTCGGTCAAATCGAATGCAAATTTCCTGGCTGGCTTTTCAGGGATAGCCATGCTGTGGCTCTTTAAAATGTGGATCACGGATTTAAATGCTTCTGAAAATCTGAATCTCGCTGAAGCGGTGTCAAGGATATTTCCACTCAATAGTAAGATTCTTTTATTCCTGGTCACAGCACTGATCGGTGGACTTGTAGGTGGAGCAGCTGCACTGACGGGTTCATTGCTTAAGCCGGAGAAGAAAAGAGGATACTATTAAAGTGATTTTTCCGAAAACTATACAGCCTGATGTTGATCCTGATTTTTTAACGGGACAGCGCGATGCACAATTTTGCAGGAAAAAAAATTAATATATTCGTCCCTTCAATAGGCTTAACAAGCCCGATAACCGACAAACGTGTATGAAAGTTAAATCATCCCTGCTTCTCACCTTAATTTGTATTTGTGTTCTTTCTAACCTGTCTTATGCGCAGGTCTACTCTAATAAAGTGGTAGGCAAAAAGAATGCAGCGCAGATCGATAGTCTGAAGAGTTCGGAATATCCGTATGTACTTCCTATCCTCGGTAAGGCGGCAACAGCACGTGGCTTTAGTCTTCCCTATTCAGCAGGACTTGGAATAAATTACCTGTGGCAGGAATCTGATCTGGTCATCAATAATTTGGAGATCGGGTTTAATAACGGTCCAATGTTCAACCTGGATGAAGTGGTTCGGTTCAACAATGCAACATCGGAAGCCAGCGGTATCAACTTTCGTCCGGATATATGGTTGTTACCATTTCTGAATGTGTATGGTATCCTGGCAAAATCGAGTCCTTCTACATCTGTAGATTTTGGTGTGTACGTACCGACACCAGACGGAAGCTGGACAAATGTCATTTCAATGAATACGAAAGCCGAGTTTGAAGCCACCACCATGGGGTTCGGTTTAACTCCAACGATAGGCATTGGTGGCGGATGGATGGCACTTGATATGAACTTTACCTGGAACGATATTGCCGAACTGGACAAACCTGCTTTTGCTTTTGTTGTTGGACCCCGTTTTGGAAAATCATTCAAATTGAAAAAACCGGAAAGTAATATCGCGTTCTGGGTGGGTGGCTTCCGTCTGAAACTGAATTCCGGAACAACCGGATCGTTACAACTGGATCAGGTGATTGATCTGTCGGGATTGCAAACAAAAGTGGATAATGGTATAACCAAAGTTGGTGATGCCCAGGTGGCCGTTGACGACTGGTGGAATGGACTCACACCAATCCAGCAAAAGAATCCGGTGAACATAGCCAAGTATGAAGGTGCAAACCGTGCCATAAGCGCTGCGGGTGGTTTTCTCAATAGCCTTGATGAAGCTCTGAATGATGACAAGCATGCCACTGTCCAGTATTCACTGGACAAGCGTCCGAAAGACATGTGGAATTTTATTGTGGGATCTCAATATCAATATAACAAACACTGGATGGTTCGTGGAGAATATGGTTTTCTGGGATCACGCAATCAGGTTATCGTAGGCCTTCAATACCGGTTTGGATTGTGATATAAACAGATTCGTTTCTATCCACCTGACAGAGTCGGATTACGAATATTACCAAAAACTGTCACTTCACTTTGCGATAGTTTAAAGCCAACTTTTATATTTGCACTTCCTTTTTGAAAAGGCCTGTTTTTACGGTAAAAACAGGGTAGTAAGCCAGGAGAGGTGGGTGAGTGGCTTAAACCATCCGCCAGCTGGCGGATAAACTGCGGTACTGGGTAAACCAGACACAGTTAGAGGAAATTATATCAATGTACTGAAGAATATTGGAGAGGTGGGTGAGTGGCTTAAACCAGCAGTTTGCTAAACTGCGGTACTGGGCAACCGGTACCGGGGGTTCGAATCCCCCCCTCTCCGCTAACAGTGATGTCTGTTTTAAATCATCGCTATGTTTGATTTTGAAAAACTGGAAGTTTACCAGATTGCAAAAACACTGGTAACGGATTCGTTGAAGATCATTTATTCCAATGAAAAACTTGATCCCTATATCAAGGATCAATGGAAAAAAGCCTGCATGGACATCCTGTTAAACCTGGCAGAAGGCACAGGACGAATGACCAGTACAGACAAAAAGCACTACATCACCATAGCGCGTAGTGCCGTATTTGAATCAGTGGCTATTCTGCAGATTCTTGGTGAGTTGGGTTCACTCCCGCTCGCTCAGGCACAGGATCTCTATGATCGCTACGAGAAAGTATCCAAGATGCTTCTCGGCATGTATAGAAGTCATTCTGAATAACAGTAATTAAGGTCCGCTAGCTCAATTGGATAGAGCAACTGCCTTCTAAGCAGTAGGTTCCGTGTTCGAGTCTCGGGCGGATCACAAAGAAAGAATTCGAAATTAGAATTCTGGATTAGGAGCGATGCATTTTAAATGTATCTTTGCGCTCCAATAAAAGTTCGGGGTGTAGTACAGTTGGTAGTATGCTTGGTTTGGGACCAAGAGGTCGTCAGTTCGAGTCTGGCCACCCCGACATATAGACCTTGCTTCGGCAAGGTCTTTTTTGTTATGAGCTACACAGAGTATATATTCTTTACAGTAAGTCCTGCAATAAATTCTATACAGGGCAAACACACCATTTTGAAAACCGGCTGGTTGAACATAATAATGGTGAAACTAAATCCATCAAGGGATGCTCTCCCTGGACGCTTGTCTGGAAAACTGAATTCACAAACCGGGCAGAAGCCATGAAGCTTGAAAAGAAAATAAAATCCAGAGGTACAGAAAGATTTTTAAACGATCTCGGTATTACGGTAGTGCGTGGCGCTTGAGGCGCCAAGGTCGTCAGTTCTCCCGATAGCTCGGGATGGCCACCCCGACATAAAGACCTTGCTTCGGCAAGGTCTTTTTCGTTATGCGCTACACAGTATATATTCTTTACAGTAAATCCTGTTCTAAATTCTATGCAGGTCAAACACACCATTTTGAAAACCGGCTGGTTGAACACAGCAAACTTATTCATTCCTCAAACACCGCGTGGGATTAACACGGGCTCCACGTAATGCCTGCGAACTCACTGTGATCCAGGCAACGATCAGGGTAAGTCCTCCGGCAAGAACAAAGTATCCGGCATCTAATGAAATTTTATAAGCAAACGTATTCAGCCATGTCGTTACCAGTACATAACTTATCGGCAACGCTATTAAAACGGAGATCATAACACTCCGGGAAAAATCTTTTGTCAAAAGCCAGGTGATACCAGAAGCACTTGAACCCAATACTTTCCGTATCCCGATCTCTTTTATCCTGCGCTCAGTTGTGTACGCAGCCAAACCGAAAAGACCAAGACACGAGATCAGGATCGCCAGTCCGGCAAAGTATTTCGCCAGAACTGCTACCCTTTTTTCAGCGGCATACTGTGCCTGAAAATCCTGATCCAGAAATTTATACTCCAATACAAATCCGGGATTGAAGGTGCTGTAAAATTTCTGGAGAGCTTTCAACGTTTCGGCTTCCTTTCCGGTCTCAAGCTTTACCATCGTTGTCATAGTCTCTTCAGGTGACAATCGGAAGAATACGGGCTTCACCGTTTCATACAGCGACTGAAAATTAAAATCACGGACAACACCGATGATGGTTACATCCCGCCCCTGCAGCTGTATGACTTTCCCGATCGGCTCTTCAATCTCCATCACCTGAATGGCTGTTTCATTAAGCACCACGGATGCGTGGTCTGTGCCTGCATCGGCAGAAAAGAAACGGCCTTTCGTCACTTCCATGCCGAGTGTCTCCAGCAAACCATAATTCACAATGAACGGAGCAAACGTGATCTTATCGTCCTGATTTTTTCCATCCCAGCGAATACCACCGACTGAACGGAATGACGGCACGATAATATTACCCATCATAGTAGACGCATGAACAACACCCGGAATCTGTTTTAATTCGGTAATAAAAGTTTCCCGGCTTGTAACGGCTTTTCCTTCTGCATCAAAGTAAACGACATTGTCCTTGCTGTATCCCAGGTGCCGGGTCTGAATGAATTCCGTTTGTTTATAAACTACCAGTACTGCCACGATAAAAATGATCGCTAGTGTAAATTGAAATACCACCAATCCCTTCCGTGTCCATAGCTCCCCGGATGAACTTCGAAACTTTCCTTTTAACACGACAGCCGGATTAAATCCGGTGAGGTAGAAAGCCGGATAACTACCAGCCAGTAAACCCACGAGCAACGTAATCACCAGCGTAGTGATGATCAGGTCTGTGTTAAAGCTCAGGTAAAGTTGCTTTCCTGTGATCGCGTTGAATTGAGGAAGGAATAACTGCACTGCGGCAAAGGCAAAAATAAGAGACAGGAAACTGATGATCATGGCCTCACTCATGTATTGCATCACAAGCGTCTTCCGGTCAGCGCCTGAAACCTTCTTCACGCCCACTTCCTTTATTCGTTGCGATGCCTTTGCCGTGGACAGGTTGATAAAGTTCATACAGGCAATGATGAGAATACAAAAACCGATGATCGAAAAAAGTCGTACATATTCAATCCGGCCTCCGGCCTGTACTCCATTCTCATATTCACCATACAGATAACCATCACCAAAATTTCTGACAAACAAATTCACCGCAGCCGTTTCAAACTTCTTTTTACTGAAGTCAGCAAGCTTGCTGTTAAAGGCATTCATGTCTGTGCCCTTTCGTAAAACCAGAAATGTATGAAATGGTCCGGACGCACCCAGGTCTGCACTGGCCGGAACAATATCTTTCCATGCTTCAAACGACAGCAGGAAATCAAACTGGTAAGTGCTGTTAACCGGAATGTCTTTACATATTCCGGATATGATACATGGTTCTTTATAATCAAACCATTTCCACTCCAGGGTCTTCCCTACTACATTTTCCGTTGTATTGAAAAGCTGTCGTGCCAGACTCTCTGAAATGACGATGGAATTTTTGCCGGCCAACACCTGGTCTTTGTTTCCCTGAACCAGATCATAGGAGAACACATTGAAATAATCTTTTCCGGCAAACAAACCCTTTGCATTGATATGAGTCGCCTCATGTGAAACTGTAAACTTCTGAAACCAGAAAGGTGGTGTGATCACCGTTGAATACTCAACTTCAGGGATTTCTTTTTCTAACACATCGCCTAAGGCTCCTGAGGTTCCATCCAATGTTCGGATGCCTGCCGGAGATTCTTCATTTGCCATTACCTGAACGAGCTGTTCATCCGTTGAATGAAAGCGATCGACATGCAATTCATCATTCACCCAGAGATAGATCATGAATACACAGGCAAGCCCCGAAGAGAGCCCGATCAGGTTAATAAAGAATGTGGTTTTGAATCGTCTGAAATTGCGAAAGGTGATGAGCAGAATATGCTGAAGCATCCGTTTGGAAATTTAGGTTGTAGTGACTTTGTCAATACCTGTGCCAGAGTGAAGTAACATGAATAATGCCTCAAACACAACCATCAACACTTCTGGTGATGCCGAATACGAACAATTCTGACCGTAATCGGGCGTACCTACATCTTTTTTCCGGGAAGTATCTGCTTAACATCGTTAACCTTAATTTCATCTGACCCGTTATAGTGAACGAAATAACCCTCACCCGTTTATGTCAACGACCCTCTCTCAAAACCATTCCTCCGACCGTATTGAAATCATCGATGCCCTGCGTGGTTTCGCCTTACTCGGAATCATCATTGCACACATGACAGAACAATTCTATGCCGGCATGCCTCCTGAAAAATATCCGGAAGTAAGTTCCCTGGCTGACTCGATTGTCTCTGGTATTGTGGCCATTTTGATCATGGGAAAATTCTATATGATCTTTTCTTTCCTGTTCGGATTGAGTTTTTACATACAGTTCAGCAAGGCTAAATCGGATCTGCCCTTCGTACTGAAATTCTCGTGGCGACTGATCCTGCTGTTCATCATCGGGCTCATTCATCACATTCACTACCGTGGAGATATCCTGACCATCTATGCGATGCTGGGATTCGGGCTACTCCTCACCTACCGCCTCCCGGATAAATATCTTTTGCTATTGGGAATACTGCTGGTCATTGATCTGCCTGCAATCATTACCCGCATGACCGGACTGATTACGGGTGACAATTCCCTGAATGATTTTATTCGCCCTGATCAATCTATTCTTGTGTCTTATTACGAAACCTTTAAGTCCGGTGCATACATTGATCTGATTAAAGCTAACCTGTCAGACTTTAAAACCAAGATGATGTTCCAGGTGTGGTCAGGCCGATTGTACATGACATTTGGTTTGTTCCTGCTTGGTTATTATGCCGGCAAACAAAACTTCTTTCACGAGTTGCAAAACCGGATACCCTTCATTAAGAAACTTATGCGCATATCGTTATGGTCACTGCTCGGTGTTGTAGTAACCGGAGCTGCCGTGATGATAACCGGGAATGCCCTAACAGGCGGAATGTCTGAAGATGCTAACATCGGGATCGGGATCAGCTTCGCTGACATAGCAAATGCATGTCTCGCCACGTTATATGTATGTTGGTTTATTCTCCTGTTCCAGAAAGATACCTGGAGAGACCGGCTGATGATTTTCTATGCCGCTGGACGAATGGGACTAACCACCTATCTCCTGCAGGCCGTATTCGGACTGTTCGTCTATTCTACCTTAGGACTTGGGTTGCTTGGTGAACTGGGAAAAGCCAATTCATTTCTGCTGGCCATTTTATTCTTTACATTCCAACTGTGGATCAGCAAGGTATGGCTCACACATTTTCAATATGGACCGGTGGAATGGGTATGGCGTTGCCTCACCAATTTAAAATTACACGCACTCACCAAACCGGTGAGCAAACTGGAAAGACAGGTCGCCTGAGTACTGTTTGTTGTAATGTCTTCGTGATATCGGCCTCACCACGAAGACATTTTTATTTTAACAACTATTCATAAGACAACGCTTCACTTGTGGTGATTCTGCCGGCTCTCCGGGCAGGATAAAATGATGCAGCATACGATCCTGCCATGATAATTCCTATCCAGACGAGAAGTGCGAGTATCGAAACGGTCAATGATAAAGGTGTGCGAAAGGACATATTGCCGATCAGCTGACCCATATAGGTCGATAAAACAAGTGAAAGCAGAATAGCGATACCAATGCTCATCACTCCGATGAGCAAACCTTCAAACACAACCACATTTCGGATCCGTGACGGTGTAGCGCCAATAGCTCGCATCACTCCGATTTCACGCGTACGTTCAAGTACGTTCACACTCATGGTAGACGTTAATCCGAGGGTGCCAACCAACGCCATCAGTATAGCTATCGTGATCAATGAATTGACAAGTACTCTCATGTGTGCAGCCACAGCATTATGTAACAACCAAACCGGCACAGTGCCATCAATTGAAATACCTGCTTCCTCCAGCAATCCTTCGATCACTTTACCTTTATCAACAGCATTTACTTTGGTGCGATCAACATAACCAATACGAAGTGATTTTACATTTTCAGGTATACCGGAGAATGCTGAAAATGAATGAAGCGAAACATATGCTGTAGCGGATGATCCTACATCTTCCGTAAATCCAACTACTTTCCAGCGGGTAGGTTTTCCATCAAATGACAACACAATACTGTCACCCGTTTTTATACCGGGTTCACGGGCGAGTTGATTCAATACTACCTCATTCAATTCCTGATCATCCAGCCACCGTCCTTCTTTGATCGTGGGGTTGATAAGTTGTGTGGGCAGCGGTACCGCTGTCAGGCTAAAACTTCCATGACCTTTATCGGGATACGTACCCGTGATTTCAAACGTATTATCTCTGACAAAAGAAGTCGATATTGAATTCCATCCTTCAGCTGAACGCACACCCGGAATATGACGGATGATTCCCAGTATACTATCAGCACGCATCGGATCAGTCAGGCGAATTTCAAGGTCATACAACCGTTGTTGATATATGCGACTCAGGTTTTTATTCCATGCTTCAGAAACATTCATGGCCGTCATGAACATAGCTCCGCCAGCCCCGAGTAAACTCAGCGTCATGATCAACCGTGACCGCTGCCGAAAGGTATTTCGGATCGAAAGCCGGAACGTATCGCTAAAAATACCCAGTGATGAAACGGACGTAATCCACGACCGCTTTATGCTTCGTCCCACTCCAAAATTATCGAGGGCTTTCCGTACGGAAACACGGCTTCCGCGAATAACCGGAAAGGCAGTAGCGATCAGCGGAATACCAATACCCGCTGCGATCTGAATCAGGGGAACTTCCCACGGAATCGAACGGTCACGGATCTCCAGGTTCAACAGCACCGCGATCTGATTATAAAAAATAGTAGCCGTTATACGGCTTAGCGGAATAGCAACAACCAGGGCCACCACACAAAGTACGATCACCATCAGCACATACATCGCGGCCAGTTGTGTTGTACGCGCTCCAATGGTTTTCATGACACCGATCTGCCTGATCTGTTTTACCATAAGGGTTGCCATGGAAGTAGCAACCAGTATGGAACCCAGTATCAGAATCAGGAAACTAAAAATGACAAAGATCTTCATCACCGTATTCATCTGACCCTGGTGCGGATGTTTACCGGGAGGCGGTATCTGAATTTCATGAACCGTATACCCCTTGTCTTTCAGCCATGATGCCACAGCCTCTGCTTTTTCGCGGATGAATTCTTTCGACTCCTGATTTTCTGAAACGAGAATACGCAACTGATCAAAGTCCTGTGTGTCGCCCAGATCATGCAACGTTGATAATGTGATGTAACCATAGCCCGCTTCCTCCTGCCAGGCCGGAGCAAGCCCGGGATCATGCACGGTACCGGTGAGTTTGACCTTAATCGGATCACCATTTCGTGCTTTGATCAACAACGCATCACCTTCCGATGCACGCATCACGCTAAAAGCAGTCCGCTCGACCAGCATCGTTCCCCGAACAGGTTCACGTTCACCGGATACAAAATACACCTTGTTGGTCTGCTTGTTTTTGAAATCATCCACAACAAAAAGCAACAACGGGTACCACTTGTCTTCTACCTTCATGCGTACGATACGGGTAGCATGCCGTTCTGCCGATTGTATTCCGGGAAATGTTTTGACACTGTCAACAAGCTCCCGTGAAATCCCCTCTTCGATCTCAATGGTAGCGGATGCCGGAACGGTGCCCATGTAGTTTTCTTTCATCTCACGCTTAATGACGTGATAACCTCCCAGGATAGCCCCGATCCCAAATACACCAACACCAATAGCGATGACCAGCATCAGATTCTTCATGTAATCGGACTGCAGGTCACGAATAACTTTTTTAAATCGTGTTTTCATGATCGTCTGGTTCAGCTATGTACAACATCATTTACCACCACGCCATCAGCGATTGAAAACGCGTTTTCAAAATGTGCAGCAAAATCTCTTTCATGCGTTACTACGATAACGGTTTTTCCGGACCGGGCCAGGTCTGCAAACAGATCAAAAATGGCTGACGCGGTTTGTGAATCCAGATTTCCGGTAGGCTCATCCGCAATGATGATCGGGGGGGCGTTCGCCAGTGCCCGTGCAATAGCAACCCGTTGTTGTTGTCCACCGGAAAGTGCTGATGGAAATTTGTCGGCTTGCTCCCGGATACCAACCTTTTCCAGCAAACTTACGGCCCGTGCCTTTCTTTCTTTAGGTGGATACGTGTTACAAAAATCCATCGGCAGCATAACATTCTCCGCTACAGTAAGGGTAGGCAACAACTGGAAGAACTGAAATACAACACCTACATTCTTACCACGCCAGGATGCCAGCGCGCTTTCCGAAAGTTTCTCTACCTGGATGCCATTGATCAGCACCCGGCCTTCGGTAGGCTTATCAATGCCGGCAATGACGTTGAGCAAGGTCGATTTACCACTTCCTGATTTTCCCGTGATGGCCACGAGCTGCCCCGGATGAATTTGCAACATCACATTCTTCAATGCCTGAAATGTACCCGAAGCAACCGGGAAAGATTTGGATACGGAATGAAGTTCAATTAATGGATTGTCTGGGTTCATACTTGTTTTTTCAGCAACAATACTGAACCCGGAACCCGGAATCGTCTGGCAGAATCAGCCGGACGTCCAGTCAGATTTTAATGGACTACTTTAAATTTTCTTCTGGATCAACCATTGATGCCCAAACGGGTCAGTAATTACTCCCTGACGATAACCGTAGTCGTAGTCCTGTATAGGACTTGAGATTTTTCCACCGGCTTCAACAGCCTGCTGCATGTATTTGTCCGGGTCCGGTGTAAATAACCCGATCAGCAAAGTGGTGGCTTTTACCGACTCCGGACTCAGCTGTTGTGATCCTGAAACTTCTTCATGCAGATGAAACATTGCGCCTTCTATTTCCATTTCGGCTACATGAACACTGCCATCATCATTATCAAATGTCCGCAGAACAATGGCATCAAAAGCCTGTTGATAAAAATCCATGGCAGGCCTTAACACACGAATAGCCAGATGAGGTGCAAAGAATGTAGTTTGATTCGGTTTCATTCAATTCAGGATAAGTTTCTGCGATACTC
>DASXWH010000004.1:0-45419 GCA_036503775.1 Ohtaekwangia sp. | reverse complement strand
GGTCGATGCGATACCGGACCTTTCCGAAAACCAGGTGATCGTATTCACCGAATGGATGGGAAGAAGTCCGCAGCTCATCGAAGATCAGATCACCTATCCCCTCGTCAGCAATCTGCAGGGCTTGCCCAAAGTAAAGTATGTTCGTGGCAGCTCCATGTTCGGGATGAGTTTCGTATACGTCATCTTCGAAGATGATGCAGAAATCTACTGGGCACGTGAACGTGTTCTCGAGCGACTGAACTATGCCACGCGATTACTCCCCGAAGGTATCGCACCAACACTCGGTCCGGATGGCACCGGTGTAGGCCATGTATTATGGTATACCCTGGATGCTCCCGGTATGGACCTGGGTGAACAGCGTGCTATCCAGGACTGGTACGTAAAGTTTGGATTGCAGAATGTCCAGGGTGTAAGTGAGATTGCATCCTTCGGAGGTTTTCAGAAACAATATGAAGTAACCCTCCATCCGAACAAACTCACCTACTATGGTTTGTCACCACAAGAAGTTATCCAGACCATCCGCATGAATAACAATGAAGCCGGAGGCCGCAAGTTTGAAATGAACGACATCGGTTACATCATCAAGACATCGGGATACCTGCAGTCTATTCGTGAAATTGAAAACATAGCTGTAAAAACCATTAATACCATTCCCATCCGTATACGTGATGTTGCCACGGTCCAACCCACCGGTGAAACCCGACTTGGAATTTTTGATCAGGATGGCGAGGGTGAAGTAGTAGGTGGTATTGTGGTGATGCGGTATGGTGAAAACGCGAATGAAGTAATTGTTGCTGTGAAAAAGAAAATGGAAGAAGTAGCCAAAGGGTTTCCCGAAGGCATGAAGTTCAACATCGTGTACGACCGGAGTGAGTTGATTCACGAATCCATATCCTCGGTGAAGACTACGCTGATCGAAGAGATGATTGTAGTTTCACTGGTTGTTATCATTTTCCTGTTTCACTGGCGAAGCTCCGTCAGCATCATCATCCAGATACCCATTACCATTGCCATCAGCTTTATTCTGCTGAATGCATTCGGTATCACCTCAAACATTATGTCGTTAACCGGCATCGCGCTCGCCATTGGCGTGATTGTAGACAACGGGATCATCATGGCCGAAAATGCCTATAAAAATCTGGCTACACGTTTTGGAGAATTGAACCCGGAAACTGAAGGTAAATCGTTATGATCCGTAAATTATTCAAACGCAATTACACAGCCATTGACGAGGCTGAACGGCTGAAGATCATCGAACGGTCTTCACGCCAGGTTTCACGCGGTGTGTTCTATTCTACCCTCATCATTATCACTTCGTTTCTGCCGGTATTCCTGCTCACGGGGCAGGAAGGAAAACTGTTTCATCCGCTGGCATACACCAAAACATTTATACTCCTGGTGGATGCGTTCCTGGTGGTGACACTTGCTCCGGTGATTATTTCATTCTTCATGAAAGGAAAGTTTTCACATGAACGAAAAAATCCGGTCAACCACTTCCTGGAGAAAATATATGAGCCCCTCATCCGGCTCTGCATCCGCTGGCGAAAAACCACACTGGCCATTAACATCCTTGCGCTTGTTATCAGTATTCCGCTGCTGATGAGTCTCGGTCGTGAGTTTATGCCACCCCTGGACGAGCAATCGATTTTACTTATGCCCGTTACCTTGCCGGATATTTCCAATGAAGAGGCCAAACGCATTCTGCAGGTACAGGATAAAATAATCAAGTCCGTTCCGGAAGTAGATAAAGTACTGGGCAAAGCCGGAAGAGCAAGTACGGCTACCGATAATGCTCCGATCAGCATGATTGAAACGATCATTATGCTGAAACCTAAATCCGCCTGGCGTGAAGGAAAAACAAAAGCCGACATCATCCAGGAACTGGACGCCAAGCTGCAGATCCCGGGCGTGGTGAACGGGTGGACACAACCCATCATCAATCGCATCAACATGCTGTCGACCGGAATTCGTACGGATGTTGGTGTGAAAGTATATGGACAAAACCTGGACAGTATCTATGCTGTATCCCTTCGGGTGAAAAACGCACTTGACGGAATTGACGGCATAAAGGATCTGTACGTGGATCCGATCACCGGAGGGAAATACCTCACTATCGATATTCAGCAGGATGCCCTGGGAAGATATGGGCTTACGGTGGACGATGTTAATATGATTGTTGAATCCGCAATCGGAGGAACACCCATTGGTCAGACCATTGAAGGAAGGCAGCGCTTCACCATCAGCGTCAGGCTCGCACAGGATTACCGGAACAGTATTTCACAGCTGAAACGTATTCCTGTCAAGACACCGGCTTTGGGTACCATCCCGTTGTCATCGGTAGCCGATATAAAATTTGAAGATGGCCCGCCTATGATCACTTCCGAGAATGCTATGCTTCGTGGTGCTGTTCTGTTTAATGTACGCGACCGTGATCTGGGAAGTACAGTAGAAGAAGCGATGGAAAAACTGAATACGGCTATGGGAACTCTTCCGCAGGGATATTACCTGGAGTGGAGTGGCCAGTATGAAAACCTGATCCGGGGTCAGCAAACATTGCTGTTTGTTTTACCGCTGGTGATGCTGATCATTTTCATTTCGTTATACCTCGCCTTCAGATCTATTCGCGAAGCATTCTTCAGTCTCATCACAGTTCCATTCGCGCTGATCGGTGGTGCTTACCTGGTATATTTCTACGGAGTAAACTTATCGGTGGCAGTAGCCGTAGGTTTCATTGCCTTGTTTGGTATTGCTGTGGAGACAGGCATCGTGATGGTGATCTACCTGAATGACGCGATGCAGCAATTGATCCGGTTAAAGGGTAATTCCGCAGAAACCATTTCCATTGATGATTTACGAGAATACGTAATCGCGGGAGCGGCAAAACGTCTTCGCCCGAAACTGATGACGGTATGTGTTGCGCTTTTCGGTTTGATACCTGTGCTGTGGTCAACCGGTGTTGGAAGCGATGTGATGAAACCCATTGTATTGCCGATGATCGGTGGGGTGCTTACTTCTTCTACGCACATCCTGTTGGTAACGCCACTCATCTTCCTGATGGTAAAAGAATATGAATTACGAAAGTTTGGAAAAATTGACGTGTATGAAAGCGCTCATGAAAAAGTTTAACGCTGACGATTTAAAATTCAAAGTTCTGTTGTACGGACTGATCTTCTTAACCGGTTCGTTGCAGGCTCAGATACTTTCACTGGATAGTATGCTGGTGATGATAGACCGGAACAATCCCATGCTTCAGGAATATGACACCAAAGCAAAGGCGTGGAATGAATACGCTGCCGGAGCCAAAGGCTGGATGGCACCCATGGTAGGTGTCGGTACATTCATGACACCGTATCCGGGACAAACGATCATGGACGAACGTGATAAGGGCTCTGTTATGTTCTCGGTTGAACAGGAAATTCCCAATAGCGCCAAGCTCAATGCAAATAAGAAATACCTGCAATCGCGGGGCGAAACGGAAAAACAGTCGCGGGCAATCCAGTTCAACAGTCTGCGATCTGAAGCCAAAACGTATTACTATGAATGGCTGGTGGAAGAAAAGAAACTAGCAGTTCTGCGCGAAAGCACACAGATCATTGAGCTGATGCTGAAACTCGCCCGCATCCGCTATCCGTATAATCAGGGAAGCCTGGGCAACATCTACAAAGCCGAAGGAAGGTTAAGTGAGATCCAGAACATGACGCTCATGGCACAGGCCGCGATAGAAGAAAAAAGTTATCAGCTGAAAGCACTGCTAAACATTCCGCTGTCCGATAGCCTGATGATCGACACCACTACGGTTGTTGAATTCAATACTTCACAACTCACCACGGATACATCAACGCTAACAGAGCAGCGAAGTGACATCCGCCAAATCAACAAAACCATTGAAACCATGCAGCTGAATCAGCAGTTGCAGAAATACCAATCACGACCGGATTTCAGGATCCGCTTTGATCACATGCAACCCCTGGGTGATATGCCTTCACAGTTCACGGCTATGGCCATGATATCTATTCCCATTGCACCCTGGTCATCACGCATGTATAAAGCCGAAGTGAAGGGTATGCAATATGATATTGAAGCCATGAGGAAGGCACGCGAGGGAATTCTGGTTGAAAAGAAAGGGATGCTCATGGGGATGAGCCGACAACTCAGTCGCATGAAACAGCAACTAGACAACTATGACAAACGGATCATACCGGCATTGCGCAAGAACTATCAGACGCTTATGGTGGCCTATGAAGAGAATCGCGAACAGTTGCCCATGGTTATAGATGGATGGGAAGCATTGAACATGGCTCAACTGGAGCAGCTGGAAAAACTTGGAGAATACTATTTGATGATTGTCAATTATGAAAGAGAAACAGAACGATAAGAGCCAGTTGACAGTTGACAATTGGCAATTGACAGCAAAACTTATGTTGTCAATTGGATATTTTCTACTGTCAATTGTTTTGAATTCATGTGGTCATAACGAATCTGCGCATCAGCATGATACCTATACATGCCCGATGCATCCCACGGTTATTTCCGATAAACCCGGAGCATGCCCGGTATGCGGAATGGACCTGGTGCGGAAAGCCAGTCCGGGAGAAGAGGTACAGATAACGGAAGATCTGGCGAAGCTCATCAAGTCACCCAACGAGATAGTTGTCGCTTCGATCCGGACCATCAAAGCCGAATACCAATCCATGCCGGTATCGCTGGACGCACAGGGACTTGTTACCTATGACACCCGCCTTATCCAGTCCATTGCCACGCGCACGAGCGGGCGACTGGAAAAATTATACCTGAAGTATGATTATCAACCGGTAGCCAAAGGACAAAAGATTGCCGAGATATACAGTCCGGAGTTGATCAGTGCGCAGCGTGAACTGATCTTTCTTCTGAAAAATGATCCGGAAAATACAGCGATGATCGAAGCGGCAAAAGAAAAACTTAAACTTTCAGGCGTAAACAAGACACAGCTTGAAGAACTGGAACAGACTATGGAAGTCAGGCCTACCCTTTCGCTGTTCAGCAACTACAGCGGTTACCTGGTAAATAATCTGCAGACACCTTCATCTGGTAAAAATCAGACAGCAACAGAGCCGATGAACGCAGGAATGGACACTACCCTCCCATCCGGTTCCACAAACGGTAATTCAGAAAGCATCATCCGTGAGGGTAACTACGTTACCGCGGGGCAAACGCTGTTCACCATTGTTAACACAGAAGCATATCGCGTGGAGTTTGATCTGCCGGCCGCTTCCTTTGCTCACATAAAGAAAGGAGATAAACTTAATATCGACTTTGGAAACGGAAGTGTTGAACAAACATCAGTTGACTTCGTTCAGCCCTTCTTCACTACGAACAAGGAGTTCGTGAAGGTAAGGGTCATCACTAAAAATACAGAAGGTCTTCACATCGGGCATTTTGTACACGCGCATATCCATGCGTCACACATCGAATCGCTCTGGGTTCCGCGTGAATCGGTTCTTGATCTGGGTGATGCTAAAATCGTATTTGTCAAGAACCGGAATGTGTTTCAGGCGCAGAAAGTAGCCACCGGAAATATGTCTGAAGGACAGATTGAAATAAAAAGCGGGTTGGCTTCTGCTGACGAAATCGCTCAGCATGCGCATTACCTGGTCGACAGTGAAAGTTTTATTAAAACAAAAAAATAAGCATGATGAAAATAACACCCTGCATCTTCGCCTTATTGCTAGTTACTGCGTGTGGAAAAAAAACGGGGGGTGATCCACTTACCGCACACGAGACACCCTCACCGGTTAAAGCAGAGAACAAGCTGATGCTGACCGACAGCCAGGTACGGCTTGCCAACATTACTACACAACCAGCCGGCAGAAAAGCCATCGGTGAAACCATTCCGATCAATGGCTGGCTCAAAGTCGATGAACAGCAAAGTAAGACCATCAGCAGTCGCGCGGCCGGACGCGTAGAAAAACTCTATATAAAAGAGTCGGGGCAGCCGGTGAAGGCCGGTCAGCCATTGTATGTTCTTTACAGCGAGACCATCCTCACCCTGCAACAGGAATACCTTCTCGCCAAAGCGCAATACGAAGCACTTGAGAAAACAGAAGAACGTTACAAATCATTTCTGGATGCTGCTGAACATAAACTACTGTTGTATGGATTGACCAAGGATCAAATCAATCAGCTTAACCCTTCTTCTCCACCTCGTGTTACTTTTCAGGCTCCGGCTTCCGGAATTATCACGGCCGTGAATGTTACAGAGGGAGAGTATGTTCCGGAGGGTGCACTCCTTTACACACTGGAGAATATAGAAAACCTCTGGGTGGAAGCCGAATTGTATCCGGATGAAACATCACTCGTACAACCCGGTGACAACATTCTGGTACGGGTTGGAAATGAATCTCAGGCTATTCCGGGTAAAGTGATTTTTTTAAGTCCTGAATACCGTGCTCAAACTCAGTTAACCATCTTACGTGCATCACTTAAGAATCCCGGGATGAAATTAATACCGGGTCAGCAGGCACAGGTTTATCTGACACATTCATCACGGGAGGCGATAACCCTTCCTCCCGATGCCGTAATTCATGACAGTCACGGCACACACGTTTACATTCAGACGGAAAACAATACCTTTCAGCCGCGAGTCGTAAAAACGGGGATCGAAAATTTTGATGGTATCGAGATCATCTCCGGAGTACGTGAAGGTGAGATCGTTGCCGTTTCCGGTGCGTATCTTTTGTACGCTGAAAATATTCTGAGAAACGGGTATGATGTCCAGCATCCGAATCATCAACATTAAGAAATTTTAATCATGAACATCAAAACACTAAACATACACATCATGAAAACCAAAATCACATTTACCTTGGCTTTGCTGCTGACAGCCGGACAGATAACCAGTTGTTCCGTTAAAAAAGAAGATCACCATGATCATGCTGCAACTGAAAATATCGAGGCTGTGTCAGATTCTGTTTCAGGGCCACAATTTCTGGTAGATATTAATTTTCAAAAACAACTGGCGGATGTATTCGCATCATACGTAACACTGAAAGATGCATTTGTTTCTTCTGATCCTGTTAAAGTAAAGTCACTGGCGGGTAACGTAGCTCAGTCTCTTCAGAAAACCGATATGAAACTGCTTAGCGGAGCTGCGCATAATGACTGGATGAACTACCAGAACACGATGCAATCCTCGCTTCAGGAAATACAATCCGGTGCTGATCTCGCAGCGCAGCGGAAATCGTTCAGTACATTATCGGATAATCTTTACAAAAGTATCAAGGCTTTTGGATTGGGCGGTACGGAAGCTTTTTACGAATTCTGTCCGATGGCATTCAACAATGAAGGCGCGTATTGGCTGAGTGATCAGTCGCAGATCCGGAATCCGTACTTTGGCGATGAGATGTTAACGTGCGGCTCGGTGGTAGAAAATCTGAAATAGAATCTGTATGCGGGTGCAGTATAAAACCGCTGATGGCTTTTATACTGTACCATCATCCATTATTTAACACTTGATTCTCTCCAGCATCTCTTTTACTTCCTGCAGAAAAGGCGCCTGAGACGTGTTGATCTTCTCAGCCGCTTCGCGCATCGGAAACCACGCGGCACGATCAACTTCCGGAAAATGCTGGATCTTACCCGACTTAGGAGGCCATTCCAGGGGAAAGGTATTTGACGTCACTGTAGAAACGTCAAACTCACTTTCAACAGCATACGCATAAATAATTTTACCGCTGCTGCTTTTCAAAGGTTTCAGGGGAACAAACTGACCGGTGACTGCAGAACCCATTTCTTCTTCAAACTCACGCTTCGCAGCACTGAGCGGATCTTCTGTATCATCAAATTCTCCTTTGGGTATGCTCCAGGCTTCCAGGTCCTTTTTGGCCCAGAAAGGTCCACCCGGATGAGCCAGCAGGAATTCAGGTTCCCTGTTCCGGATGCGGTATACCAATACGCCTGCAGTTTTCTTTGTCATGATTCATTTACACCGTCATCTTAATCCAGTTTTTCAAATCGCGCAGCCCATCCGCCACCGGGAGAAAGCTGAATGTTCACTTTATCACCGGAAGAAACTTTCAGTGTTTCCTTTTTATAATCCGTAGCATCACGGTCTGCATTAACACCGTCCTTAAAAACTTCTGCCTGGTACGTTCCACCCGGAAGGAATGATAAGTCGAGTTGAAGTTCGCGGGGAGTCCAGTTCGTCATAGCCCCTATGTACCATGTGGTTCCCTTTCGTCTGGCTATAGCAGCGTACTCCGCCACTTTCCCATCCAGTGGAATGGTTTCATCAAATGTGGTGGGGACTTTAATGATAAAATCGGTACACTCATTTTCACGTTTATAGATCGTAGGGTTATCCGCCAGCATTTGTAAAGGTGCATCATACATAACATACATGGCTAACTGGTGGCAGCGCGTACCCTGACTCATCGGGTTATCATTCACCGGCCTGAAGTTAGCCCTGTTCGCGTTGCGCATAGCTCCGGGTGTATAATCCATCGGGCCAGCAAGCATACGAATGAAAGGAATGCTTACAGCATAACGCGGAGCATCCTCATTGGCCCACTTTACATTCTCCAATCCTTTTACACCTTCATATCCAATTACATTCGGATACGTGCGCTGTAAACCGGTAGGTTTGAACACGCCATGATAATCGACAAGCAGTTTATGCTCCGCTGCTTTCTTAGCAATATCATACAGGGATGAGACCGCGATCTGATCATCGCGATCGATAAAATCGATCTTGAAGCCACGCACACCCATTTTGGAATACAGCGGAAAAGCTTTCTCCATCTGCGTGGTGACCGCATACCACGATGCCCACAGAATAACACCTACACCACGGTCTTTTCCATACCGGATAATTTCTTCGAGGTTAATAGCCGATGAAAGTTTTAAAAGATCAAGCCGGTCTGACCATCCGTCATCGATAACGATATATTTTATTTTTCCGGCAGCTGCAAAATCGATGTAATACTTATACGTTTCTGTATTAATGCCGGCTTTGAAATCAACGTGCGATACATTCCAGTTATTCCACCAGTCCCAGCTAACCTGCCCGGGCTCAATCCAGGTGATATCGGCTAGTCGCGTTGGTGCTGCCAGCTTCTGAACAATGTCGTTGCTCAGTAATTCTTTATCTGTTTTGGAAATCGTGATGACACGCCACGGAAAATTACGTGAACCCTTTACTTTCGCAATGTATGTTGCACGCTTCGTAGGGATAACATTCATGTTCGCATAACCACCGGATTTAAATTCCAAGGGATAAGGAGCAAACACACCTTTAAGTCCTTTGCCAGTACCGTTAAGGTTTACGTACATACCGGGATATTCTTCCAGATCAGCTTCCAGTATCGCTACCTTTTTACCCTGCCCTACATCAACCAGTAAAGGAAGAAACCCCAGTGAATCTTTCGGGAATTGAGAAAGCTTTATCTCATGATACAGGGCTTCAAAGGAAGAATTAAAATTCTCTCCGCCACGGTAATCCCATTGAATGGGAATAAACGAATGGTAATCCTCCGGGAAATTGAAATTGGACTCTTCTGCTGCTATGGTAATGTCGGTTTTCTTTTTGGTGAAGAAGCGATACGCCACTGCATCATTGTATACTCGGAACAGTACGCCATAATCACCCTTGCAGGTCAGGGTTAGCAGGTTGCATACATCCTGAACTTTGCTCTTGGTATAATTGATGGTTGAAAACTGCGTATTGATCTTTTCTGTCTTATGAGAGGTGACATTCGCATTGGCTCCCAGCACCGTACCGTCACCCAGCGTCATGGAAATAACAGAGGGACTGAGTATCGGCTGGCCCGCATGCTGAACAGACCATTGAAGCGTGGCGGATGCTGTAATGTGTACAACAACAGACCCATCGGGTGAGGATACGTCAAAAGATTTTGTTTTTTGTGCAGCCAGCGGGAAAGAAACCAGCCAAAGCAGGCTGCACAGTAGAAGTGTATTTTTAATCATGGCAAAGGGTTATAAAAATATGGGCCACCCACGTGACACATCGCGAACTTAGTGAATAGAAACTGAATTTATAAATCGAAATGTACGAGGTTCTTCAATCACCCTGAAGACGGAGATTGATGTCACGTATTACGCTGTCCAGTTCCTGTGCTGAAACATAAATAAAGGTGTTATACTCTTTCAGCAGGGAAGCATCTTCTTCACGCGACATCAGTGATGCCAGTCCAAGGATCCGGGCCAGCGGTCCACGTACGTTATGGGCGTTGGAATAGGCGTAGTCAATCAGCATCTTGTTTTGTATTTCAATCTTTTCCGTACGAAGCACAACTTCCCGCTCAAGCTTTTCATTCATCCGGCTGATCTCTTCATTGGCCTGCGCCAGTTCTTCAGATTGGGTCAGTATTTCTTCGTGCTTCTCATAAATCTCACGATTGAGCTTCTTCAGCTCAATATTCGATCTGCGCTTATCCCGGTAATAGCGGAAAATGATGAAGCCCAGGATAGCCAGGACCGCCAGCAGAATACTGATGGTAATAATGATCACAGATTGTGATTCGATCTCCTGATTCTTCAGCTCCAGTAACTGATCCTTCTTTTCGGTCTGATAGATCTTCTCCAGGGTAGCAAGCTGATTGGCTTTCTCAGCATTAAAAATATCATTGTGAATTTGCAGGTATTCGTCTTTGTAATACAGCGCTGAATCATACTTTCCGAATTTTTTAAACACTTCCGAAAGCTTAAGCCGTGAACTCATGCGTCCCTGACTATCATTGCCATTGTCAGCAAGGCGTACAGCCTGATGCAGGTATTGTTTGGCGCTCTTTAAATCATCCATTCGGGTATACAGCGAACCGATCGTCTGGTAAAGTTCTATCGTATTGAATAAGTCCGTGCCGGGATTCAGCAACTTCATCGCCTCAAAACAAAGTTGAAGTGACCTGTCAAACTGTGCATCAGCCTCACACGCATTGGCCATCTTCAGCAATGCCCAGCCTTCACGGTTGGTGAGTCGATGCTTCACAAAAATGTCACGTGCGCTGCTGAACATTTTGAGCGCCTTATCATTTTCATTTTTACTCATATAAATGGACCCCAGTGAAATGTAGGCACTGCCCACGCCTTTAGGATCGTCCATTTTTTGTAACATCCGCAGTGATCTGTTCGAGTAATCCAGCGCTTTGTCAAATTCCTTCTGGTATATGAACAGCCGGGATATGTTGTTCAGCAAGTGAGATGTTCCGCGTACGTCATTGAGCTTCTCGCGGATGCGTAAGGCTTTAATAAAATAATCAAGGCCGGTAGTATAATCTCCCCGGATAGAATAACAGATGCCCAGGTTGTTGTAGCTTGCTGCAATTCCTTTCTGATAGTCAATACGGGAAGCTTCTTGCAGGGCCTCAAAGGCAAATTGTTCGGCATTCTCCAGTGACAGCTGCGAATAGAAGTGTGAGATCCTGTTGAGCAGATCAATCCTGCCCTCTGCTGATTCAGTAATTTCCAGTTCCTTTCGTAGTAGCTCCACAGAATCAACCTGCGCCACGGCAGTTGTGGCCATCAGGAGTAGCCAAAGTAATCCTTTCATAAAATCAGGGATAGATCTTACCCGTCTTGAAAGTACGCAAAACGGGAATACCAAATGAATACAGCCAGCCTTATGTAGGAAGAAAGTATGTTAACGTTTTGGTACTTTCCTTCTGAGGATGATTTCGAAGTCTTAATGCGCAGGAGGAAGAGGCAATGTAATAATGAATACAGAACCATCGTTCACCTTGCTTTGCACCTCCATATTCCCTCCGTTTTTTCGGATCATTTCATAGCTGATGATCAGTCCCAGGCCTGTTCCTTTTTCATTCTTTGTTCCCAGCGTGGTGAAATTATCCCCGGGTTTAAAGAGCCGGCTCATGGTTTCCGGACTCATGCCCATGCCATTGTCGCGCACGTAAATTCTTACCATGTCCTTAAACTTCTCTGATGAAACTGATATGTCCCCTCCGGATGGTGTGTATTTAATAGCATTTCCGATGAGATTCCGAAAAACGATTTCAACCTGGTTTTCATCCGCCCAGGCTTCGGTGATCAGGTGAATATTATTATGACAACTGATTCCTTTCTCCTTGAGGTTTTCGTCAAACTGCAGGAATACTTTATTCATTACATCACGCGGATGAATGCAGGCGGGGTTTGCTTTGATCTCACGCAGTTCATACCTCGCCCACTGCAGCAGATTCTCCAAAACATCGCCTGATGTTTTGACATGGTGACCAAGCCTCTCCGAAAGTGCAGAGAAATCTTCTTTGTTAAGGTCGCCTGTTCTGAACAGATCCAGCAACCCCTGTAGATTATTCAACGGTGAACGCAGGTCGTGACTGATCACTGAAAACAATTTATTCTTGAGGGCATTCAGGCGTTCAAGTTCAGCATTGGATTCCGACAATTCACGATTCAGGCGCTTGCGTTGTTTACTCGTCCGTGAAACGATAATAGCAAAAGCACTCACCAGCAGAAGTGTAAACAGAAAAGCCCCCTGTACATAACGTTGCTGGGTAATGATCTTCACGTTGGCCTCGTTGATCTTGTGCAGCATGTTCAGTTGCTTCTGTTTCTGATTGAAAGACTCCGTTAGCTGCAGTTGTTTCAGACTTCTTCCGTTCAGTCTTTGTTGTTTACTCTGTGCGGCTTCATGGAATCTCTTTTGATAATGGAGTGCCTGAGTCTGATCACCCATCGCTTCATATGCGAGCGCATATCCTTCATAAATGGCATCCATCGGATCAAAGAAGTCATTGAATTTAATACGCCTGTCCCTGATGATGCCCTCCGCACTGTCCAGATAAATCAGCGATACCCTGGGTTTCTTTAAATCAACATATAAGCGCCCGATGTTTGCATAGGTTTCGATCTCGTTTTCAACCTCATTCACACGCTTGATCAAGCTCAGATTTTGTTGGTAGTAATAGAGACTGCTGTCAAAATTTCCGATGCGCTTGTGGATGCTTCCGATGTTTCCCGCCAGAATAGCGATCCAGGCCGTATCCCGATGCAGAACGGCCAGGCGATGGCCATCACGAAACGCGTTCTCGGCCGAAGTATACTGTCCGTTTTCCCGCTGAATCAGTGCAAAACCATTGAAGCAATTTATAGCCGTGCGATAGTCAAGGGAATCTCCGGCAAGGGCTAGTGTCTTTTCATAGAATTCTCTTGCCTCTTCAAAATTCTCTGCCTTGTGCTGAATGAGGGCAACTTCAAAATAGCAAAGTGATTGTAACAGGCTCTTCCCCTGCTTTTCATACAATGCAGCACTCTCCAGAAAGTAAACGATGGCATCATCCACTCTGCCATTCCCAAACATCATGGCTGCCCATCCATAAACTTTAGGCAGAACCGCATTGGCAAATTCTTTCTCCCGGGTCAGATCTACCATCTCCCGGACATCGGTATCCATGAACTCTAATTTTCCTTTTCGGTTTACATCCATCATTTGACGGAATACCGCATCAAACGCTGCAGCCGTTTCAGCCTGACGGAATTGCTCTTTAAATTCTGAAAAGGTTTGAGAAAACAACGGTGAGGAAAGAAATAAAAAAAAGGCGAGTATACATCCTAAAGCTTTGTGTATACAGATTTCGTGTAACGGTTTCATTAACCCGCGGATAAGTTTGAATGTTAAGAGAGGGTTGAACTCCATCATTCTTCGCAAAAAGTAAGTAGAAAATATCAAAAATCAATTATATCCGGTAATCTTATCCGGTAATTCTCATTAACATAATCAGGTAGTCAACGTTTGCAGCGCGAGTTACATGAGCAAACAATTTATCTTTGATATCTCTAATCTGTTTTCAGATATTGAAGTGACCAGAAAACTATGAAATGGATAACCCGGGAACGTCCGAAAATTGATCGCATTGCCTGTCCATGGCTGATCAAAAGGTTTGTTGATACAGAAGCCGAATTTATTTATGTGCCTTTTGAAAAAGTTCTGATGAAGGCCAGGGAGCTTAACGCCACACCTTTTGATATACCGGATGTAGAGTATACCCATTATGGCGATGAATGTACGTTTGACTTTATTGTAAAGAAGCACAAGATCCAAGACCCGGCAATTAAAACATTAGCGGTAATTGTGCGGGGGGCCGATACCGACCGGCATGACATAGCCAGTCAGGCATCAGGACTATGGGCAATCTCTGCCGGACTCGCTCATAATATCCAGGATGATCAGGAACTTCTTCAGAAAGGAATGATGATCTATGACTCTTTGTACACGTGGGCTAAGCTTCTGCAAAACGAAAAACATACGCAGAACCCTTTTGAGAACATGCTTCTCGATGTATATCACAAATTCCTGAAAGAGAAGAAAAAGAAGAGCGTTCCCGAATGGGCCAAAGAACTCAAGGAGATCATCCAGGATCAGATTGACACCAACCTTACCTTAAGCCTTAAGGAAGTATCGCAGAGTTTGAATGTCCATCCGTCATACCTGTCAAGGGAATTCTCCAAGTACTTTGACGACCTGTCTTTTGGCGACTACATCCGGAAGCTTCGGATCGAAAAGGCGGTACAAATGCTGAAGGAGTCACAACACACCCTTTCGGAAATTGCGTACCTGACCGGGTTTTCTGATCAGAGTCATTTTAGCCGCATCTTCAAGAAATACACGGGCAAAAATCCGACTGAGGTAAAAAAAGAAAATCAAAAAGGTAAAAAGAATACAAAACCGTAAAATGTATACTATACATAATTAGTAGACTTTAGTAGTATTGTGCTTCATATACACGATTATCCATGAAGCGATCCCTTACTACTTTAATTCCGGCCATATTTTTCTTTTTCACAGCAACGCAGGTGCAGGCTCAGGCAACCGAAAAGCACATAGAGGATCGTGAACAGCTGTGGTTCGGTTATTTCAATCAAACCCGATTTTCAAATAAGTGGGGAATGTGGGTGGATGTTCACTATCGCATGACCGATAATTTTGTGGATCGTCCCTTTCAGTTCCTCTTCAGACCCGCTGCAACCTACTTTATTAAAGACAACCTCAGGGTCAACGTAGGATATGCCTATGTACATCACTTTCCTCCTGAAGGAAAGAACACTTCAAGAAATGAACAGCGGGCGTGGCAACAGATCTGGTGGAACCAGAAGTATACCGGCCTGACAACCCTGCAATGGCTTCGCCTGGAACAGCGTTTCAATGAAAAAGTAGTGAACGATGTCAAAGAGGATGGATACAATTACACCTTCCGCGTGCGCTATAATTTTTCGTTCTTCATCCCGCTGAAAGGAAAAGAGATCGTACCCAAAACACCCTTCGCAGCGATCATGAATGAAGTCTTTCTGAACTTTGGTGACAAGGTCGTCTACAATACGTTTGATCAGAATCGTTTCTTTGCCGGATTCGGTTATCAGTTTACTTCACACCTCAATGCACAGCTGGGCTACATGAATATATACCAGCAGGAAGCTTCCGGAAGCAATTACTTTTCAACACACACCATAAGGTTGTTTGTATTTCACTCGCTCGACCTGAGAAACAAAGAATAACCTGTTCCGAATATGAAATGGATAACGAGAGAACGTCCGAAAATTGATCGCATCGCGTGTCCATGGCTTATTAAAAATTTTGTAGACCCGGATGCAGAATTCATCTATGTTCCCAAAAATATGGTGATTGAAAAAGCAAAAACCCTGAATGCAATCCCATATGATCTGCCCGGTGTAGAGTATACCCACGAGGGTAGCTTCTGCACGTTCGATTACATTGTAAAAAAGCATAACATCTCAGACCCGATCGTTAAACATATTGCTCAAATTGTGCGAGGTGCTGATACGGACAGCTTTGAGCTTGCTCCACAGGCTGCAGGGCTCTGGGCCATCTCAGCAGGTTTATCATACAACTTTAAAGATGACCATGAAATGCTTGCCATGGGTATGAAGATCTATGACGCCTTGTACAGCTGGGCGAAATATGTCCAGGATGAAAAACATACATGGTCACCCCAATAACAGAAATGGAAACAACACCTACCTATTCTTTAAAAGATCTCATCATCTATTATCTGAAACTCGGTGCGTGGGGGTTTGGCGGCCCGGTTGCCCTGGTTGGATACATGCACAGGGATCTGGTGGATGAAAAGAAATGGATCACAGAAGAAGATTATAGAGAAGGTTTGGCACTTTCTCAGTTAGCGCCTGGTCCACTGGCAGCACAACTTGCCATATACATCGGATACGTTCACTACCGGATTCTCGGGGCAACGCTTGCGGGCATTGCATTCGTATTACCATCTTTTTTTATGGTACTGGGTATCGGTTACGCATACGTTACCTATGGCGGTCTTCCCTGGATGCAGGCTGTCTTCTATGGCGTAGGTGCAGCCGTGATCGGAATTATCGCCATCGGAAGTTATAAGCTTACCACGAAAAGCATCGGCAAGGACAAACTGCTCTGGGCGATATTCATTGTGCTCGCCATTACTACATTCATTACAGAACAGGAAATTTTGTGGCTCATCTTACTGGGCGGTGTTGCCGTGTGGTTTGCCAAGTCACCACCAAAATGGTTGAACTCTTCAGCACATGGATTACTGCCAACACTGCTGCTCCAGGTTCAACCCATTGTTACAGAATCCAAACTCATTCAGATCGCCTGGTTCTTTACCAAAGCCGGTGCATTTGTATTTGGCAGCGGACTGGCCATAGTCCCTTTTCTGTATGGCGGTGTGGTGAAAGAATATCAATGGCTGAATGAACAACAGTTTCTGGATGCCGTAGCCGTAGCCATGATCACACCTGGACCTGTTGTTATAACTGTAGGATTTATCGGATATCTTGTTGCCGGATTCTGGGGTGCGGTCATAGCAGCAGCAGCCACGTTTATACCTTGTTACCTGTTCACCGTAATTCCTGCACCGTACTTTAAAAAGTATGGGAAGCATCCGGCCATAAAAGCATTTGTTGATGGTGTTACGGCAGCCGCTATTGGCGCTATCGCGGGTGCTGTACTGGTACTGGGCAAACGCACACTCACAGATATACCTACCGTACTGATTGCTCTCACCACTGCGGCAATTCTTTTCCGGTTCAAAAAACTTCAGGAGCCTGTCATCATTCTTATAGCGGCAGCTGTGGGCATTGGAATAAAACTGCTTATTCCTTAAAAACCCCTATCTCCAGGTTGAATTCCAGAGCTAACTATGCCGAAATAGCTTCATATTCTAAATCCTGAATCAGGAGAGGAGTTGCAGGGATCCGTTCATTTTGGAAAATACATCTCTTTAAAATGGACTTATTATGATCAAACGACTAAGTATTTTCAGAAAATGTAAATCTTTGCCGGTACGATATGAAACATAAAAAAATATCCATTTCTGATATTGCCAGGAAACTGGATGTCTCTCCCACCACAGTGTCATTTGTATTAAATGGAAAATCAAAGGAAAAGCGGGTAAGCGATGAGGTGGTTAAGAAAATCAGGAAGTATGTTGAGAAGGTAGGGTACAAACCCAACACTTTTGCACGCGGGCTTCGAACGGGAAAATCCAAGATCATCGGCCTGATGATCGAAGACATTTCCAATCCTTTCTTCGCCAGCGTGGCCAAGCTCATCGAAGATCGTGCCTATGAAGATGGCTATAAGATCATGTATTGCAGTACGCACAATGATGAAAAGAAGGCACGTGACCTCATCAAAATGTTCAAAGATTGCCGGGTTGACGGTTATATTATTGCACCGGCTGATGGCATGGAAGATGAGATCAAAAAGCTGCTGAAGGAAAAAGAAAAGGTTGTTTTATTCGACCGATACTTCAAAAATATCCCGGCCGACTACATCGTAGTGGATAACGATAAAAGCAGTGACCGTGCTGTTTCCCATTTAGCGGATCAGGGTTTCAGTAATATTGCCTTCATCACGACCGCTTCACCTCAATCGCAGATGAAGGATCGCCTGTCGGGCTATAACAAGGCTATCAAAAGGAATAAGCTTAAGCCCCTGGTCATGAAAATACGGTATACGGAAGATCATGACCTGATCGATCGGGAGATTGAAAATTTTCTACGGGAAAATCCGCAAGTCGATGCCATTCTGTTTGCGACAAACTACCTGGCCGTTAACGGCCTGGAAATGATCCGGAAACTTGGACACCGGGTCCCGGATGATATTGGTGTGATCGCATTCGATGATCATATCCTGTTTCAGTTGTATGATCCCCCTATTACTTCTATCACCCAGCCCATTGAGCAGATCGCTGAAGGTGTTATCAATGCGCTCATGGAGAAGCTATCCGACAAAAAATCCGTGCAAAAACAGGTAGAAATACCCACCTCACTGACCCTTCGTAAATCATCGCAACGCAAATAATTTGATCGCTGATTTTGCCAGAATGAATTTTGAGCCTAATTTGCTAAAACGTTTTAGCAAAAGAGCGTAATTAATAACAGGTATGACTGATTCGATAGTTTTAGGAGTTGATATTGGTGGTTCGCACATCACCGCAGGTTTAGTGGAGATGGAGACGCGCACCATTCTTACCGATTCAATAAAGAGACGCAAGGTAAATTCAGCCGATTCAGCAGAAAACATTATTGCCACCTGGTCTGGCTTAATAAAAGAAGTCACCAGCAGTAATGTAAACACCCGGATTGGTATAGCCATGCCGGGCCCCTTCGATTACGAACTGGGCATCTCTTATATTAAAGGACTTGAAAAATATGAGTCACTGTATGGCCGGAACGTAAAAAGCCTCGTGGCAGAAGCACTCGGGATTCCTGCCAATCATATCCGCCTGAAAAATGATGCCGGCTGTTTTCTGCAAGGAGAAATTTTTGCAGGAAGTGCCCGTGGATACAAACGGTCTATCGGACTCACCATAGGTACCGGAATCGGAACAGCCTCCGCAAAAGACAACATGGCAGATGATGCCGCTCTCTGGAAAACACCGATGCATGGTGACATCGCGGAAAATTTTCTCTCCACACGATGGTTTGTGAAACGGTATAATCAACTTACCGGAAAAGAAATCAGGGATGTCAAACAACTCTGCGAACTTCTCGAAACAAATCCTTCACTTCACACTATATTTAATGAGTTTGCCGTGAACCTGGCCGATTTCCTCGCTTTTTTTATTCACCAGGAAAATCCGGAAGTCATCGTTATCGGGGGAAACATTTCAAATGCCTCTGATCTTTTTCTTCCGGCTGTACAGGCAAACCTTGCTAAGGTATCGCTGAGCATACCCATTAAAAAATCAAATCTGGGTGAGCATGCCGTGCTACTCGGCAGCGCAGCATTATGGAACGAACAACTACAACCTGTTAAATAAAAACGCATGAGCAACAAAGTACCGCTACTGGACAAAAAATACGCTGTCGTATTCATATTTGTCACATCACTATTCATGTTTTGGGGTATCGCCATTACCATGGCTGATTCCTTGAATAAACATTTTCAATCGGTGCTCAGCCTGAGTAAAACACAATCAGCCTTCGTTCAATTTGCAATCTTTGGAGCCTATGGCGTGATGGGCATACCGGCAGGGTTATTCATGAAACGCTTTGGATACAAGAGTGGAGTACTGTTGGGGCTGTCTCTTTTTGCAACAGGAGCATTTCTCTTTGTGCCAGCAGCCAACCTGTCGTCATTTACATTCTTCGGTCTGGCTTTATTTATTCTGGGCTGTGGACTATCCACGTTAGAAACGGTTGCTCACCCCTTTGTCGGATCATTAGGTGATCAGCGAACAAGCGATCAGCGAATCAATTTTGCACAGGCATTTAATGCCGTTGGTGCGATGATCGGACCTGCGCTGGGAGGGTATTTCTTATTTGCCAATCATGTAGAAGGCAGCACTGACCTTACTTCAGTCAAAATGCTTTACCTGGCCATTGGAACTGTGATCGCTACCATCGCTGTCACATTCTCATTTGTGAAGGTACCCCCTATTCTATATAATACAGCATCACATTCATCCGATGATGTTGCCTCCGTAAATGTTGATACCGCCCCTGATAAAAGTCTCTTCAGCCACAGGCACTTCGTGTGGGCAGCTATCGCTCAATTTTTTAACGTAGCGGCACAATCCGGCACCTGGGCATTCTTTATTAACTACGGACATGACATGATGGGTTTCACAGAATTGAAAGCTGCCAACTTCATGGTTCTTTTTATGGGAATGATGCTGGCGGGGCGTTTCATTGGAACATTCCTGATGCGTGTCATCGCTCCGAATAAACTCCTCGCCATTTATGCATTTGCCAACATACTGATGTGTATTGTTGTTGCACAGAATCTGGGCTGGCCATCGTACATTGCCCTGCTGCTGATCAATTTCTTCTTCAGCATTATGTTCCCTACTATCTTCAGCCTGGGACTTAAAAACTTAGGATCACGTACCCAACAAGCCGCCTCATTCATTTCCATGGGTGTAGTAGGTGGTGCATTTTTTCCGTTCCTGATGGGCTATGTGGCCGATCATTACGGAGTGGCTCCTGCTTATTACACACCGATCATTTGCTATCTCGTAATTTTCTTCTTTGGCTATCGCTTTTATAAAGTAAATGCTCACTAAACCTTAAACTACTAACTATTTATATGATCACCGCGCCTAAACTTCAGGGAGAAAAAAATCAGATACTCGAATCGGTTAAAAGCCATCTCACTTCATTGGGATTTAATGTTGTCGCTACGGACTTCTCCAGGCCCTGGGGCGGATTCCTGGTGATTGACGAAACACAAGCCGAAAAATTCGGAGCCCATTATTTCCCGGGCATTGAAGTAAATTCTCTTCGTATCACCGGAAAACTTAGTCCAAAAATATTAATGGTGGAGCCAGGCAAAAAACTTTCGTGGCAATACCACAACCGCAGATCCGAGATCTGGAAACTGGTAACGGGTGAAGCCGGAGTGGTTCGCAGCAACACCGATGAACTGGGACCGGTACACGAATTAAAAATCAACGAGATCGTACGACTCGCCCAGGGTGAACGTCATCGCCTGGTTGGCCTGAAAGCGTGGGGAATGATCTCCGAGATCTGGCAGCATACCAATGCCGCACACCCTTCGGATGAAGACGATATCATCCGCGTACAGGATGACTTTGGAAGATAACTAAATGCCGGATCACTCCGGCATTTTTCATATCAAGGTATTCTTTATGTCACGTTGTGTATTGTGGCAAGGCGCACGGGTTTCGCCACGAAGGCCCTAAGACACGAAGATGCACCGTTGAGCTGGCCTTTTCTGCCACAATTCATTTTCTGCGTTATGCAAAACAGAATTAATTCAATTTTAATTTTGATTTAAGCTCTTCCGGATAAGTTTGACGCAGACGCATTGAATACTACAAACCAGATCTCCTCTATGAAATCTCCTTTCAGAGCAGTTACCCTGCTGGTGTGCATCATGTTTCATGAACACACACACGCACAGGATCAGCTTAAGCTTTGGTACAATCAACCCGCCACAACATGGAATGAAGCACTCCCGATTGGTAATGGTCGTTTAGCTGCCATGGTATTTGGTAGTCCGCAAAAGGAAAGGCTGCAACTGAATGAAGAAACCGTTTGGGCCGGGGAACCGGGAAACAACATGCCGTCAACCGGTTTTGCCGAAGCATTACCACAAATACAGAACCTGATCTTTGCCAATCCATTTTTCGCCATTCCGGCCGTTAAAACACCGCTCGTATCAGGGAGCGCCAGCATTCAAATACTTCCTGAAAAAGAAGTTTACGAATATGACCTGCAAACTATGAAAGGCAACACCTATACCCTCATTTTTGCAGATTGAGATCTTTAAACAAACATCCGAATCCTGTTTAATCCAATGAGATATTCCATTTTTATTTTCTGCGCAGCAATTCTTTTAGCCGCCTGTTCAAAACGTTCCGGAAAACCAAAGGTGCTGATCTTCAGTAAAACAGCCGGATACCATCATGCTTCTATTCCGGATGGGATAGCCGCCATACAAAAACTGGGAGCACAAAACAATTTTGATATTGACACTACAACCAACGCTGCATCGTTCACTGAAGAAAATCTGAAGCAATATTCTGCTGTGATCTTTCTCTGTACAACGGGTGATGTTTTGAATAATTACCAGGAAGCTGACTTTGAACGGTACATCCAGGCGGGTGGCGGATATGTGGGTGTTCATGCAGCCTCAGATACCGAATACGACTGGGGATGGTATGGCCGTTTGGTTGGAGGATACTATGCTGACCATCCGGGCATCAACGATTCTTTTCCCAATGTGCAGGATGGCATGCTTCAGGTGATTGAAAAGAATCATTCGTCAACCGATTCATTGCCGGAAGACTGGAAGCGAAAAGATGAATGGTACAGCTTTAAAAAACTAAATCCGGAAACCAAAGTACTGTTGAAGATCGATGAGAACAGCTATCATGGTGGTAAAAAAATGGGCGACCATCCCATGGCATGGTATCACGACTATGATGGCGGGCGTGCATTTTATACGGCATTAGGTCATACAAAAGAATCGTATTCCGAGCCGCTCTTCCTGAAACATCTTTCAGGTGGAATAGAATATGCGATCGGTGACAACCGTGAATTGAATTACGGCAAGGCAACAACACTTCGTGTTCCGGAGGAAGATCGTTTCACCAAGACCATGTTGGCTACCGGTCAATTCTTTGAACCTACCGAAATGACCATCCTTCCGAATCTGGATATTCTGATCTCCCAGCGCAGGGGTGAAATTCTTTTATACAAGCATGGCGACTCAACTGTCAAACAGGTTGGTTTTCTGGATGCATATTTTAAAGCCAAAACAAGGGCGGATGTAAATGCTGAAGAAGGTGTGCTTGGCATCAAGGCCGATCCGGATTTTGCACGCAATCACTATGTATTTATTTTCTACAGTCCCGCGGACACATCTGTCAACCGGTTATCACGTTTCAAATTTGAGAACGATGTGCTGGACATGAAATCAGAACAGGTCATTCTTCAATTCTATTCACAACGAGAGATCTGCTGTCACACGGGCGGTTCAATTGCTTTCGATAAAGACGGTTTATTATATGTGTCAACCGGTGATAACTCGACACCTTTCAATGAAGGTGGGCAGCCCTATGTCAATCACGGGTTTGCTCCGCTGGACGACCGTCCCGGTCATGAACAGTATGATGCACGAAGATCATCCGGAAATGCCAATGACCTCCGGGGGAAGATCATTCGCATCAAAGTAAATGATGACGGAACCTATTCTATTCCTGAAGGAAATCTGTATCCGGAAGGAACAGAAGGTACCCGCCCTGAAATTTATGTTCAGGGAAATCGTAATCCCTATCGGATTTCTGTAGACCAGAAAAACGGCTTTCTGTATTGGGGTGAAGTGGGTCCTGATGCCAACAATGATAGTCTCGCCAATCGCGGACCCCGCGGATACGATGAAGTGAACCAGGCACGCAAGGCAGGTTTCTTCGGGTGGCCTTTGTTTGTTGGTAACAACTACGCCTACCGGAATTATGATTACAGCACCGGCAAATCAACACAGGATTTTGATCCGGCAAACCCCGTCAACAACTCACGGAACAATACCGGTATAAAAGAACTGCCACCTGCACAGCCGGCATTCATCTGGTATCCGTATGGAGCGTCTCCGGATTTCCCGCAAGTCGAAACCGGTGGCCGCAATGCTATGGCAGGCCCCGTGTATTATACCGACCTTTATGACAAGTCCACACGTATGCCGGAATACTACAACAACAAACTTTTTATTTACGACTGGGTGCGCGGATGGATAAAAGCGGTTACGCTTCAACCGAATGGTGACTATGATAAAATGGAGCCCTTCATGGCCCACACCAGACTCAATGCGCTCATCGATATGGAGGTGGGACCCGATGGAAAACTTTACTTCCTTGAATATGGTAACGGGTGGTTCCGCAAGAATCCTGATTCCGGGTTATCTCGTGTTGATTTCACGGAAGGAAACCTGCCTCCGAAAATCGGTGAATTCAGTGTAAGCAAGAATTCAGGTATGCTGCCACTCGCATTCACAGCAAAAGTGACAGCTTCAGATTTTGAAAAAGACAACCTGACTTATCGCTGGAATTTTGGTGATGGCACTTTAAAAGAAACGAACGAGCCTTCTATCGATTACATTTTCACCAAATCAGGAGAATACAATGTACAGGTTGAAGTTGTTGATGCGAAGAGTGCTTCTGTAAAAAGCATGCCTGCGGTGATTTATGCCGGCAATGCCATGCCTGCCATATCGATCCACCTGAAGGGAAATAAAACATTCTACTTCCCGGGAAAGAAAGTAGGATACTCCGTTGATGTCACCGATGCCGATGATCCGTCAGCCTCTACGAACCTGACCGGACTTTTCATTTCAGCAGACTATACGGACAGTCGCGATCGTGCTGCAGCAACACCGGGACACCAGAACGTTACGGATGCAGCGATCGGAAAAAATCTCACACAATCGCTGGATTGCAAAGCCTGTCACAAGGAGAATGAAAAATCCATCGGACCTTCGTACAAGGAAGTAGCAGCACACTATCAGAAAGATGCGAATGCATTCTCCTACCTTTCAAACAAGATCATTAAAGGCGGAAGCGGTGTGTGGGGCGAAGTAAACATGCCCGCTCACGGTAGCATGAAAGAAGGTGAAGCGAGACAGATCATAACCTGGATCATGTCGCTTAACCAAACAGAGAAAGAAAAATCATTACCGCCCTATGGTATACTGAATGCCTCTCTGGATAAACCTCTTATTGAGACCGGCAGGCTAACGATCTCGGCCAGTTATACAGACAATGGCGGATCTATCGGGAAATCACTCACAGCCAATGACGCCATCACCCTGCGCCATCATAAGATGAATTTTAACGGAACTACGGAAATAAAGGAGTTCACCAATTTCAACGAGAACCGCAGGCGCATTATGGTTACTCCACGGGGTACAGGTTCCTTTAAGATGAGCGGCATTGACCTGACTGACATTACAAAAATTTCTATAGGCGCCTATTGGAAAAAAGCTGTCACACATTCCTATACCTATGAGATCCATCTCGATGCACCGGACGGAAAGAAGATCGGTGAAATGATCTTCAAACCTCAAGTTAAAACAGCCGGAGAATTAACACTGACAACGTCATGCGAAAAAATAAGTGACGGCAAATTTCATGACCTCTACCTGGTAAGTAAAACCACCAATGAAGATGGTGCAGAGATCGTGTATCTCAAAGACATTCAGTTTAACTGATCCGAAAACGTATTACTATAAGTTTGAAAGCCATTCTCCCCTGAATGGCTTTTTTTATTTGGGGAACTTCAATGTCATCGTTCCACATGAATTCACAGGGGATAAACTTGTATTCCGGTACGAACTTCTGGTCTCCTGGTCCTGACTGCCCGTGCTGATGAGCTGAATAAAGACCTCTTTCTTTAATTTGAATGATGGTCTGTATATGGTAGTCACCACAATTTTATCAGCATGGCGAAACAGGCTGTCCGTATGGGTATACGGTGTTGCGTTCATGCTTTGCATCTGTTCTTTTGCTGAAGCACAGAAACCAGGTGATTCTTCCCGATTCTGTTTCAGGATATCAGCAGGGTACGCGATAGAGAATTTTAACTGGTCTATTGCTGGCAACAATGAGAATGGTGAGCCGGTTAATATTTTATCGGAATTGCGTTGGAAAAATATCGGGGGACCTCAACTGGGAATTCACGGAGAAGCTTACCTCTGGAAGAAGTTGTCCATACGAGGGGACTTTTATAAAACATTTATCACAACAGGCGAAGTAACCGATACAGATTTTAGTGGAAATGATCGAAGCGATACCTTATTTCACGATACGTTCAGCAGTGACAAAGGAAGTATTTCCGGCTATCACGGGGCAATGGGCTATACATTTGATCTGGCTCAAAAACATTCCATTAAACCTTTTGTCGGGTACGGCAAAGACTCACAATTGCTTTACCTTTTACGTGACTACGGAAATGTACAGGGTGACCTGAAAAGTACTTATCATACGCAATGGGTTGGTGTTCTTACCGGTTTTGATCTTTGCGTATCACTTCATCCTAAGCTGACCGGTAGAGGGCAATTCATGTATCACCAGGTAAAGTATTCCGCGGCAGCAGACTGGAACCTGATCGCTGATTTTGAACACCCGGTAAGTTTTAAGCACAAGGCCAAAGGATATGGACTGGAGGCAGAAGGTGCTCTTGAGTATCTTGTTCGGAAACGGGTTACTATCGTACTGATAACCCGCTATCGTTACTGGACCACTGGTCCGGGCACCGATACGCTATTTCGCATAGGCGGTAACACCATCGTAACAAAGCTGAATCCGGTTCACAGAAACAGTCTGATTTTTTCAACCGGTGTTCATGTGAAATTCTAGTCAGCCGAAATAGATCCGTATTCCATGGGATAATTCTTCGTTGTCCATTCCTCAATACCACCCTTCAGTATAAATACTTGTGTGAAGTCGTTTCGAACCATAACCTCCGCAGCTTTTTCACTGACATTGGCATACATATCGTCATACAGTATGATCGGTTTGTTTCTGGGGAAGTTCAGCGCTTCAATTTGTACAACAAAATCGTTGATGGGTACATACGGAATGGATATCGCGCCTTTAATGTGTCCCTCTTGAAATACCGGGTACGATCGTATATCCACAAGCACATACAGGGGATCATCACCGTGCAAGACATCACGTGTTTGAGTTGCCGAAATCTCCTTTCGCTGTATGTGAATCGTATCGCTGGTATTCCTGACCAGCTGGATGGCAGCCGGATATCCCTGCTTTATCCATTCAGAAAACCCGCCCTTCATCACGGTGAAATTTTTTATTCCGTTCGCAGCCAGCATCCTTGTTATGCAGGAATTCAATATTGATCCATCGGCATCGTAAATAATGAGTGGCCTCTTCTCCTTTACTATAATTTCCATCTTGTGTTCAATGGAATCGGCTGTCAGCCAAAATGCAGATACCAGGTGCCCACGGATGTAGTCCATTCTTTCCCGGGTGTCCAGCACGGCAAACGTATTTACCCGCAATGAGTCATTGATAATTTCATAAACCTCTTCTGCTGAGATCGTTTTATCCGGGAGTTCTTTTGTCTGACACTGCAGCAGAAGAGCCACGGAAAAAATTCCGAGGATGGGTAGCCAGGTTGAAAAGTTCATTCGATCAGTATGTTTGGGATTCAAAAAGACTGTCCGGCATTACACCGGACAGTTCTGATTGCTAAACAGAATGTATGACTACCAGACGTTTGCTGAATTAAAGGTGATATTCCAGTTTGCCGGATTTCCACCACCATGATAATGATTGGTAGCCACAAAATAATAATTACGGTTTTGATAGGCACCGGAGTTGTTGGTCAGCGAAGTGCGATAGGCATTGTCAATATAGAAGTCAACCTTTCTAAGGCCACTGGCTGAACACTTGTAGGCGTGCATACCCGATCCGCCTACCACCGTGTATATGTATTGACCACCTCCCTGTAAATAAGCCTTGAGAGAATTGTCATTCAACGTACGCACAAAGCCCATTTCATTTCCATTCCAGGACGAAACATTGTCGCAGGTGAATACAGCCTGTTCGCTGGCGCTGCTCCATGCACCCGATCCGCCATTGATCGATGCGTTGCAGGCCCAGTTACTACCATAGATAGAATTGTACGCCTGCGCTGCATTGTACTTTGTTCCACATCCTGTGCCGATCGGAACAACGATGTTGTTTCCACTGACATAAGCGTTTGATCCGCATGTGGTCCATAGACTAAAACCACCGGTTCCAATCGAGGTTCTTGGAGTGGTGTCTGCCGTGGGTTTTACATCTTCATCCGGAGTACAGGCTGCACAGATGAGGGTAGCAATCATAATGCATCCCGCTGAGAATTTCACGAGTTGTTTTTTCATAATTGATCTGGTTTAAGTGAATAATAAAACATACCTAAACCTATCTAAATCGATTGCTGTTGTCTTTTACTATAGTTTTAAAAAATAGAAAAGTAGTCCGGTGTGTAATAAAAAAATCGGATACTCTAAAAAGTATAAGCAATACCTCAGTATGCATCCTGTGGCTAAACACCAATCAGGATGAAGACTGTACTCCGTTTGCTCAGGTATACCGTTGTATTGCAATACCTACTCAGTCTTACGACTCAGGCTTGTATCCGAAGTAAAAATAAAGATCCGGTCTTCATGCACATTAAAAACTCCGGCATCAACCATAATGATTCCCTCCGTGCTCTTCACCGGTGCCTGTTCTGAAAATATTCCTTCGGATGGATTGTATACCTTTACCTGATAGGATGACGATCCTCCTGCTTTTATTTTTACTGAACCAGCATCACGTGCATTACCGGGATTAAGTGCATAAACAAAGTAAGATGCCCCACATTTCACGGCCAGTGTTTCCAGCGCTCCGCTCTCCACGTCAACATTTTCAAAAGATCCACCTCCTGCCTGAAGCATCATATCATTGATGGTCCTCACATTTCGAAAGTAAGGAGTCATCTTGCGTTCATCGAAGAACTCCCACCACCAGGTCATGGGCAGAATAGGTGTCGGTGAAAACAGTCCATACCAAAGTCCGCGTTTATAATCGAACTCGAAATTTGTTCCGTATACGTGCTTTACATTATCCCAATTCCAGTCATAGCCGAACTCACCAATCACATATGGTTTTTTATATCGGGCAATGTAGTCGTGAATTGTCGGAACGATAAGATGGGTTTTATTATAAATGTGTTTTTGATTCAGGTCGATATTGACAAGATCGTTCATGCCCGTGATATCACGATGCGAAATGCTGGTGGTAACAATATGCTTGTACGGGTCATTCTGTTTCACATACGTGCTCATTTCATCATGCCACTGCGTGATGATCCGGTGGTCAATGAGGACGCTATCGTGAGGTGTTGGAGTGAATACAGCATTATCAATCTCATTAAAAAATTCCCAGGCCGCTATTGCCGGACTGTATCCCCAACGGGCAATGAGGTAACGAAGCCTGTTCTTATACATGGCTTTTGATTCACTGTTTGTAAAGAACTCCTGAGGTGTGGCTGCAGGACCTCCATTTAGAATATTATGGCTATTGCCTTTCCATCCGCCATCCGGAATCAGCGAACCATGGGCATCAATGGACACCATGAAGTATAATCCCAGTGAATCACACATTTCAACCAGCTCATCCATCCGTTTGATTCCGCTTTCATTGAAGTATGAATCAGAGTTAGCATACCGGTTTGTTGAACTTATTTTCTTCCAGGCCACCGGAAGATTCCAGGGGCACATCCACGACCGGAAAAAATTTGCACCATTAGCCGATAATGTAGGCAACAGGTAATCGTATGTCCATTTTTTATTTTCAAAAGACCTTGCCTCCCACCCTACATTCTCACCGATTCCGCGAAACGGTTTTCCGGAATCAAAACGAAATGTCCAGTAATCACCGATATGCAGAATACCATCTTTTCCGGATGGCCGGCTGTTCAGTGTAAATCGTTTGGTCACATTTCCTTTCTTTCCCTTGAGAGTCAATCTGAACCGGTATTGGTAGGCACCCGCCTCCTGAAGCATAAGCCTGGCCCGCCACACATTCGTTTTGCCATTTGCTTTTTCAAAAAAGCATGGTAGAACAAATTCCTTTCCGGATGGTGAATTGAGGATCATATCCAGCATCACTTCGCGGCTGTCGAATGGATTGCTAAAGCTTCCGGTGGTGGTAATCACAAACTCATGGAGGGCATACTGATCAAATACAGTATCATCCGATTGCTGCGAAAGTATTTGCTGGCCAGACAGGCTGTATGAAAAAAGTACGGCAATAATTAAAGAAATATACTTCGTCATGTACGTTAGTTCTTATGTTAAAAATATTCTGTTGGCTCAAATCGATGCTTCGGCCTAAGCGTTTCTCACGTTCGTCAATAATCTGTCTTGTTGCTATTTTTCCGTCATCACAAACACCCGGAGAAAACGTTGCACTGCGCAACGTCACTCCAGGCCTCTAACCCAAACTATATAATTTCCTGCTATCGTTTCTCGTTATTGAACTTAAACACTTCATCCATTACCATCCCGGCATCTCATCCAAGGTGTTGATGTAATTGCCTTTGTAAAGGGCTTTAATCTCATCCGTTGTATTATGACTGAATGTCAATTCAGACCAGCTCATGAAGAATGTCCATTTCTTTTGTGCAATCAGTTCTGCCACCGTAGGCAGGTCCTGGCATTCGCCAATAGCAATTGGTTTTCCTTTTGCCGCCTGAACAATGGTAGAGTACTTCAATGTGGAATAACCGGTGCCACCATCATAGAAGTCTAGAGCAAGTACATCCCAATACTCATCACCGGGATTGTAACTTGTCACATCGCTTGGAAGACTTTCAAAATCCTGTACATCCCATACCCAGATCAGGTTGGTAAGTCCTTTTGTATGGGTAAAGTAGTCGTGTGTGAGTTGATACAATTTTCGTGTGCCATTGGCTCCGGGTCTTCCTCCCCACCAAAAAGCACCTTGATTCATCTCGTGCAGCGGACGCCAAAGTACCTCAACACCATTGTCTTCAAGGTACTGGAGATACGTTGCCACATCATCCATCATTGATTTCCATTTTGTATTGATCGCTGTTCCATCGGTCAGCAGGTCATTCCACTGCACATCACTCATATGGCTCAGCACACCTTCGTTATTCCAGCCACAGGGCTCGTTCAACGCGGGGTTGCAGGCATGCCACATCAGGTTAACGATGGCACCTTTCTTCCATTGATTCAGTGCCTCATCGATCATCGTCTGGCGATCGTTGATATTTTCCTCCTGAAATAAAAAGTCACCGCTCCATAAACCCGGATACTTTCCCGTGGTAGAAAAGATCTGATCTGTCCATGCCGCGGGATCGCTGTTCGGCTCACGGTTATGAATACCCGCTACCGTGGTTGTTCCGGAAATTTTGTACAGGTAATCCAGCGTTTTAAACCCTGTGTCCGGGAGTGTAGTGGTGTCACCGGGAGGTTCTTCGTGAGGTGATTCTTTGTCACAATCCGTCAGGCCCAGCAATACCGGAAGCACCAGAAAAAAAATATAAAACTTATGTATACGCATCTTCTTAAAATCAAACTTGTTCCTGCAACAGGTGGCGGATGCAGAAAACCAAACTAATCTGCACCACCAGCCAGTCACTGTTTATTAACCTGTTATTGTTTTTCTACATCGATCCAGAATCTCCGGGGTCGCTTTACAAACTTGTCATAGTCGGTATAGATATTCCCCCAGTCATCGGCACTATTCAATGTAAAGTCAAAAGAATTGTCTGTAACAGTTTTTGAATGTCCGTATCCCAGATCGATCGTCTGCGGTCCTATAAACGATCCAATCGCAGTAGTTCCGTCAGAAAATGTGAACGTGATTGTTTTCGTTGTGTAGTTGCGTAACCATGTACCCTCACCCTTCGGGATCTTACGGTAGAAGTTATTTACATCAGTTGGCACACTGGCTACAAACTGATAGTCCGCATACTCTCCATCTGTTCCTGCGTTATTCTTCACCGTTCCATGTGTATGACCTTCCGGTGTTACACCTACAAACTCAAATACCAGTGTGTTATCAAATTCAGCTTCTGGTCCACCTTCATCCGGCCACACCCACGGTTTATCGGTGAGATTCATCACAGCACCACCGCCCCACTCCGGTCCGGTTCCTCCGTAGAGCACCTGACCGGTGATCGTATAGGTTCCGGGTAGTGTTTCAGTGAAAGGAACGAGTTCGATAGTCCATTCCCGTGTTTTACCGGATTCGGAAGTCACTACATAGGTGTGCTTATTATCACCGGCAGCAAAGTCTATCGGTACACCTGAAGCCGGTTCCGTAGTGGCTTTGTATGAAGCCTGAATAAGCGGTTCTACATTAGAGAAGTCTGTGCCTTCTTCAATCAATACCTGAACAGACACATGGCCTGTCTCCCGATCCACAAGAGCAGGACCTACCTGTATGAGGTCGCCACCCAATGAAACGGCTTCGATGGAACGTTCATTGCTCACCACACCATCGTATGGATCTTTTATACAGGCGCTGACCATCGTCATCACCAGGGCTGCCCAAAAAATCTGAACTATATATACTTTCGATTTCATAGTTGAATAATTAAGGAGTCATCAATGGATTTGTATCTATCTCGCGCTGCGGAACCGGGAAGAAGTACGCGCCACTGGTTATGGTCTTGCCATACTTGATGACCAGAATTTCTTCCATGGTGTTGGTTCTCCGAAGGTCGAACAACCGGTCACCTTCAAACGTCAGTTCACGGGCGCGTTCTTCAATAACAGCCTTACGGAATGCTGTAACATCAAGACCCGGTGCCAGATCACCAACGTCTGCGCGCGCTCGTATTTTGTTGATCGCATCATATCCTTCAGCATTCGGGCCATTGGCTTCAGCATAGATCAACAGAATATCAGAATACCGTACGATCGGTGAGTTACAGCTGCTCGCATCTCCGATACGCTTCGGATCAATGAACTTCCGGGTAAACGGGCGTGAGCTGCTGTTGATATCCAGGGTGTACTCGGCACCATCGTTCCAGTATTTAGAAACGATGAGATCGGTTTTACGCTTGTCAGTACCCTCATAGCTGTTGTATACATTGTCTTCCGTGCGGAAGTGACTCCACCCCTGGCCGATGTTGATCGTATCCGATTCTTCATCGCTTGGATTAGCCAGAATGTACATCGGGCGATCAGCTGGCAGAAACATGTTCGGCAGTTTTGAAAAACTTCCTTCACGGTCTCCACTACGATCTACTGCTGCATCAAAGATGTGCTCGTTGACAGCTGATTTTTTATACACTTCGATGTCCCAGATGTCCACCAGAACATCGGTGAAGTCGTAGGTATCCTGATCATTGATCACTTTTCCAGAGTAGGTAAGTGCCTCCGCATACATTTCATCTGCATTGGTTACGAAATCGTAGCCCGGAGAATTTGACGCTTTCGATGATGCCAGGTGGAGATACACTTTTGCCAGCAGGCCCTGTGCAGCCACACGGTTTGCACGTCCCTCGCTGATCTTGTTCACGGTGATCAGTTCTTCAGCCTGCTTCAGGTCAGCAATGATCAACGCATACACTTCACTCAACGATGCCTTGGCCTGAGGTATCTCTGCCGGGTTGTCTATCACCTTTAAGCGCAACGGAACCTGGCCGAACATACGCACGAGATTGAAATAATGTAATCCACGAAGAAAGTAAGCCTCTCCTACGATCTGATCACGGGTTGTTTCATTCATGGCGATATTCGGCACGTTTGTGATCACACCGTTGGCTCGCGAGATACCGCGATAGATGTAAGTCCACATGTCATCGAGGTTCGAGTTGGTAGCCGTTGTACGCAGCTCGTCAAGCTCAAAATTGGAAGTACCGGCATCTCCCTTCTGTGTGAGATTCTCGGTAGGTAATTCGGTTACGATGTAGTATCCACGCGAGTAGTAACCTACCTCGGGCAAAATAGCATAGCAATAGACAATCGCAGACTCTGCATCTGCAGCCGTTTTGTAAAACGAGTTGGGATTGATAATACCCCACGGTTCTTCTTCCAGGTCGGAGCATGCGAAGACACCTGTCAGCAGTAAGGCTCCGTATAGAAATTTTTTAAGATTCTTATTCATAGTTGATCGGTTTAAAATCCAACATTAAGCCCCAGTGAGAATGCACGTGGTCTTGGATATGCACCACCGTTGATTCCATTCTCACCCATCTCCGGATCAAATCCGGTATTGAACTTCGTGAACGTATACAAGTTGTTGGCGGAGAAATAAACGCGCAGGGATTGAACACCTTTCAGCATACCAGCAGGAAGGTTGTAACCCAGTGTTACATTCTGCACGCGAAGGAAAGATCCGTCTGTTACAAAGAAGTCAGATGCTTTGTAACCGCGTGAGTTGTTGGCGCGTGGATATTCATTGCTGGGGTTGTCAAGTGTCCAGCGTAAAATCTGACGGCTGGGAGTCATCTTTTGGAAATCAAACACATCATTTCCCTGCACACCATACAACTGAGCCGAGAGATCGAACTGTTTGTATCGTACGGTAGTGTTGAAGCTGTAGAAGAAATCAGGGTTCGGATTTCCGATGATGGTTCGGTCAAGCCCATCGACAACACCATCAGGCACACCTTCCGGACCTGAAATATCGAGGTACTTGATCTCACCGGGTTCAGCTTCTCTTCCGGTCAGGCCGGCCTCAATACCTTCCTCCAGCGACTGAATGATGCCATCGGTTTTGTAGCCGTAGAACGCAAACATCGGTTGACCAACGGTATAGGTAGTTACCTGTTGTCTTACCATTTCATACAACGTGCCCACGTATACCATATCATTTTCACCCATCTTTATGACTTCGTTACGGTTCTTGGTGAAGTTCACTCCTACGTTCCAGGTGAAATCGTCCTGCGTGATCACATCCGCTCCGAGGGAAAGTTCAATACCGGTGTTTCTGATTTCTCCGTCATTAACGGTCTGACGATCGAAGCCTGTGGAAGGCGCCAGGATCTTTTCACGAAGCAGATCATAGGTATCCTTTACATAGTAATCAGCGGTGAGGGTTATGCGTTGATCCATAAACCCGATGTCAATTCCGACATCAAATGAATTGGTAGTTTCCCACTGCAGCACATCATTGCCAAGTCCGGAAACAATGGTACGTCCCTGCTCATCATTGGCGCTGGCAAGTCCGGGACCAAAGCCGGTTTGAAACTGACTGCCTGTCCAGTATTTGTAAGAACCAAAGCGGCTCTGTGTCTGGTACGGTGCAATACCCTGATTTCCGGTAACACCATAGCTCACCCGCAGCTTGGCCTCCGAAATACTGTTTGATGATTTCAGGAATCCTTCTTCATGAATCTTCCAGGCGACAGCACCTGAAGGGAAGAAACCCCACTTGCTGTCGGCTCCGAATTTGGTTGATCCGTCTGCACGGGCTGTGAAGGTGAACAGGTACTTATTGTTAAGTGCATAGTTCACGCGTCCATACCACGACTCAAGTCTGAAGGATGGCCTGGTGTTACTGACGGTGATGGTTTGTGCAGTGTTGATGTTCTCATTCTGCAGTACATCGTTTTCAAATCCGGCACCCGACATCTGGGCAAACACCGTTGTGTTCTTCTGTGTTGAAAAACCGGCTGTTAAATTGATCGCGTGCAGGTCACCGAAATTCTTCCGCACCGTGAAGTAACTTTCACTGAGCAGATCCTGATAGTTGTTGTTGTTCAACTGTCCGAAGCTGCCTTTATTATCCATCGCACGTTGCGTGCTGTTGTGTGGATCATAGATATCCTGTACTGCATTACCGAATTTTGTGTTCAGCATGGACCGGAATTGTAACCAGTCCGTGATCTTGATGTCAGCATAGAGGGTTGCCATCAGATCGAAGGTCTTTGTCTCGTTCAGCAATTGATCCGCCAACGCAATCGGGTTACCGAAATCGGTCGGACCTGTTCTGAAATAATCACCGTTCTCATCATACACGGGCCAGATCGGAGAACGGCCTGGGCCAAGTTGTTGTCCATAATTTTTTGTATAGGCAATGTTGATATTCGTTCCAACTGAAACAGCATTGGTCAGTTTCTGATCAACGTTAATCCGGCCGGTATATTTATCAAAGCCATTGTTGATGACGAGTCCATCTTCCGTGTAGTAATTTCCGGAAATCGCATATTTTGTTTTTTCTGAGCCACCATCGGCTGTGAGCGTATAGCTCTGTGATACAGGATTACGATACACGAGGTCAACCCAATCGGTATCATACGGCCACTTCGGTTTGTTCGGATCAAGTCCGCGAAGCTCAGCAATAGAAGGCCAGTACACACCGCTGCGTGTGACACCAATAAACGGAACATCTGCGGGTGCTGCGCCACCGGTTATGGCTGCTTCGTTGTCAAATGTTGCATTCTCCACCGGATCACGCCATACGTCAGGCTGCACGGCAAGTGATGAAACCGTAACCAGTGTGTTCAGGGTAATGCGAGGCTGACCGTTTTTACCTTTGCGTGTAGTGATAAGTATCACACCGTTTGCTCCACGTGAACCATAGATCGCTGCAGATGATGCATCCTTCAGCACTTCAATAGACTCAATGTCTTCCGGGTTGAGTTGCCTGAGATTACCGGCATCTCCCCAGGGATAACCATCTACTACAACGAGTGGATCTTTGGAACCATTCAGCGAGCTGGCACCACGAATCCGGATGGTTGCACCAGCTCCGGGTTGTCCACCTGCTGTGAGCACCTGCACCCCAGCGATCTTACCTTGCAGCAACTGATCAACAGATGCTGTAGGTGTGTGATTGAGCTTGTCGCCTTTCAACGTGGCCACCGACCCGGTAAGGTCACTCTTCTTCACATCACCATAACCCACCACCACTACTTCCTGTAGGGTGCTGATGTCTTCAATGAGTGTGATGCTGAAGGATGTCTGATCGCCTGCGCGAACTTCCTCGGAACTGTAACCAATGAATGAAAATACCAGGATGGATTCCGGGCTTTCAATCTGCAGTGTGAATTTTCCATCGGTATCCGTAGTCGTACCGAGGGAAGTGCCTTTAATGATGACAGATACGCCAGGCAGTGCTGCATTCTGCGCATCTGTTACCGTACCGGATACCACAGCGCCACCGGTCTGTGCATAACCGGCCCATGGCACCAGGATAAACAGCAAATAGTAGATTAGTCGATGTTTGATCATAGTATACTGGTTTAATGTGGGGCTAAAAGTAGACGACCCCCGGCCGGCAGATTTGAACAATAGTCCGGATTCCTTGAAATTTCATTCGATTGCGTGATTTCTTAAATCGAATGCGGACTCCTCAGCCAGAACTTGGCTACTTTTGCCATACACCGGTTATCTGTTCCGGACGCACGCTACTCAATACTATATATGATGGAGAGAAGGGATATGAAAATTGCCGCCTTGATCACAGTCCTGGCCTTGGTTTGCGGATCGGTATTCAGTCAAAACCGGAACTATAATATCTATAACCTGTCCAGCGATAATGGTCTTCCCACCAATGATTTTCAGTTTACCTACCAGGACTCCTACGGCTTTTTATGGCTGGCGTCTTACGATGGATTATTCCGGTGGGATGGATACAGTTTCAAAAAATACTATCATGACGAAGAAGATCCGGGAAGCCTGAGCCATAACATTGTGTATTCTGTCTTTGAAGATGCACAAAGGCGTGTGTGGATCGGAACCATTGAAGGACTGAATTTATATGATCGTGAAACCGATGGATTCATTCGCTGTACGATTGGACAGAACGGGCAGAAAATTCCGGTGAATGCCATTGTCGCAGACGCACAGAACAAACTCTGGTTGGGAACATCTTTTGGGTTATGCAGCTATGATCATACAACCGGTTTATCGGAATGGTACTCCAACCAGAGCGGTGATGATGTGATCTTCTCCATGACCATTGATGAAGACAATCTCTGGCTGGGAACCTTCAACGATGGTGTGCGGAAATTTTCAACGGTGAGAAAAAGCTTCACCCGTTTCCGTCATATCAAAAATGATCCGGCTTCCATTGTCAGCAACAAGATCAAAAGCCTTCGGTTGGATCACAACCATAATATGTGGATCGGAACCGCTGACAAAGGAATCACGGTACTAAACAGAAACGGAGAAGTAATCAGGCACTACGAAAATTTAACAACCGGAAAATCAGCAACACAAAGTCCTGTCAATTGCATTTATGAAGACCGGAATCACACCATCTGGGTAGGTGTTGGCCGGGAACCACTCTATTATATAAGAGAAGGCGATAAAGAACCGCAGGCGATAACGGAAACCCTTACGGACAATAACCTTAGCCGGCTGCGCTCCATAAGCTCGATTTGTGAAGACAATTTCGGCAACATCTGGTTTGCAACTACCGGTAACGGATTGTTCTATACGAATATCAACAAAAATGTATTTGAGAATTACCTGCGCAATGCCAGCACCGTAAAAGGACTTGAGTCGACAACCATTACGTGTTTTTATGAAGACAATGCAGATAACGTCTGGCTAGGTACCGATGGATCGGGATTATTAAAATTCAATCCACATACAAAGTCGTTTACCTTGTATTCGTCCCGGTCACACAAATTTACCAGCGATGCGATCAACGACATCAAAGGTGACAAACAAGGCAAGCTGTGGATCAGCACCTGGCATGGTGGTATCATGCAGTTTGATCCGAAAACCGAAAAAGTAAAAACCTATGTTAACGATCCCGCCCATTCCAATTCCTTGATCCTGAATGACGCCAAATCCATACTGATTGATGACTCATTGATCTGGATCGGAACACACGGTGAAGGCCTCTCTGTTTTCAACACGCAGCAAAACATTTTCACGGACCATACGAACAATACATCATATCCTTTTCAGCTGAATGTACCCGCGTGGATCAACCATCTGTACAAAGACTCAAAGCATCGTCTTTGGATCAGCACGTATAGTGGGTTGTTTGCTTTTGATGGTAAGACACTGAAACACTATGAACACACAACCGATAGCACAAGCATCAGCAGCAATTCAGTCAATATGGTTACCGAAGATAATGCTGGCGTGATCTGGGTTGTCAGTGAGTCCGGAGGGCTGGACAGGCTCAATGAAGAGGACAGCAATTTTTCAAGACTCACCGATCGGTTATCGCTACCCGAAACCATGAAGGCTATTGTTGCCGATAGCCGGAATACACTTTGGATCACTTCAAATGAAGGTATCATAGCGCTTGACAATTCACGCATACGCATCAAGCGGTATAATGCATCCGAAGGTCTTCAGGGAAATACGTTCTTCCACAAGGCGATACTGCGTGCAAAGAATGGACGCCTCTTCTTTGGAGGTCCACGCGGATTCAATGTATTTCATCCGGATAGCCTTCAATCCCTGGCCGTTGCCTCCAAATTCTATTTCACGGATCTCTATATTAATAATCTGAAGCAAAATCCCCGCACTTCCGGTTCACCTCTTGAACAGGTACTGCCACTAACCCGGGAACTGACGTTAACGCACGAGCAGTCCTTCTTCTCCATTGAGTTTGCTGCGATTAACTTTTATTCGTTGGGTAAAACACAATACGCTTACAAGCTTGACGGACTTCATGATCAATGGATAGACCTGCAAAAGGAAAGAAAAGTTTCGTTCACAAACCTCGACCCGGGAGACTATACCCTTCGGATCCGGTACACGGATATAGCCGGAAAATGGAATGAAGCCGAAAATACATTGCACATTGCTGTACTTCCACCGTGGTGGAAAACAATCTGGTTCCGGATACTGATCATTGCGCTGCTGATCGCTGCCGTAGTTGCTGTATTCTACCTACGGGTACGGGCGATCAAAAAACGGAACAAGATTCTGAAACAGGAAGTAGAAAAGCGTACGCAGGAATTGAGTGAGGTAAACTCGTTCCTCATGGAACGTAACGAAGAGATCAGCCTTCAGAAAGAAAGACTGGAACAATACAACCAGGAAATCCTCCGCCAGTCTGACAAGATTCTGGAACAACAAACACACATCTCAGCTCAGAATGAAAAACTGGAACATCATGTTGAAGAACTAAAAAAACTGAACAAGACAAAAGATCACTTCTTCTCCATCCTGGCGCACGATCTTAAAAATCCAATCTCTGCCCTGACCGGGATTTCTGATTTTGTAAAAGACAATTTTTCAAAGCTCGATAAAAAAGACGCGCAGGAATACATCAACAGCATTTATAAATCAGCCTACTCCATATACGATCTGCTGATCAATTTACTGAACTGGTCGCAGACGCAATCAAAGAGTATTATCTATGCACCGTCAAGCCTGAATGTAAAAGAGCTTGTACAAAAAAATGCCACACTGCTGGACCAACAGTTCCGTAACAAACACATTACGCTGAATATAGATATCAATCCGGAGCATTACCTCTTTGCCGATTACAACATGATCGATACGGTAGTACGGAATCTGTTGAGCAATAGTATCAAATTCACCGAATACAACGGAAAGGTAAATGTTTCTTCACTGGCGCACGATGATGATATTGTATTGAGCATTGCCGATACCGGAGTAGGTATGTCGGCCGATCAGGTAAACCTGTTGTTCAAACTGGATAAGGCTAACATTTCTTCCGGAACAGCAGGAGAACGTGGCACAGGCCTGGGTCTCGTCATCTGTCATGATTTCGTTGAAGCGAATAAAGGAAGGATCAATGTTGAAAGTCAACCGGGACAAGGAACGACATTCCACATTGCGTTGCCTAAATCAGTGTCTTCTGTAAAAATCCGATCGAAAAAGACAAGTGGTAGTGACGACACACCTCACCTCGGTTTCTGGGAGGCTTTCCCCATGGAAAAACTGATGAAGCTGAAAGGTAAAAAAATCCTCATCGTAGATGATAATCGTGAACTCAGAATGTACCTCAAATTATTGCTCTCCGAAACATTCGAGATCTTCGAGGCAGAGAATGGGAAAGAAGGAATGGCTATCGCGTTGGAAGCGCAACCTACGGCCATCATCTCGGATGTGATTATGCCAAATGTAAACGGTATCCAGTTTTGCAGGGAGATCAAGAATACCACCGCCACCAGTCACATCCCGGTGATTCTGCTGACCAGTGTTTCTGAAGATCATGGACAGTTGCAGGGATATGAAGCGGGTGCAGACGCCTACCTGAACAAACCGGTTCGAAAGGAGATCCTCATCCAGGTGATTCTGAATCTCATTCAAAGTCAGGAAAAAGTCCGTGACCGTATGCGCGAAAGTATCCTCGGTAATAATGCCATACATACGGAAGATCTGGCCGTCAATAAACGGGATGAAGAATTTCTGAACAAGCTGATCGATTTCATCAACCAGAACATTTCTAATCCAACACTCGATGCCCGTCAGATCAGTGAAGAATTTGGTATGAGCCGCAGTGTACTGTATACGAAAATAAAAACGCTTACAGGCCAGAGCGTTCATGAATTTGTAAAATCAATCCGGCTGAAGCAAAGTCTGAAGCTTCTTCTCGAGGGACGGCACACTATCAGTCAGATTGCACTGGAGGTCGGTTTCAACAGCCACTCCTATTTTGATAAATGTTTTGTAAAGCAATATGGTGTCGGGCCAAAAGAGTACGTAGCGAAAAGAAAGAATATGCGTATCGGATAAACGGTAGTTATGTTGCATTCGAAAACCAAAACTGATTTTCGAATGCAACATTTGAATTATGGTTTAATTGAATTCATCATCGCGGTATATTTCTTAATGACATCAATCGTGGTTGAATCTTTATCATAGACGGAATACCATCCCTGCGTTTCGTGTGCAGGGTCTCCGATAAAATCATCACCTGCATGCCATAATCCTTCGGGGGTCTTTGGTCTTCCTTCACCGGCCCACGCCCAGAAGTTTACACCAGCCACTACCGTATTCTTTTCTTTTGCATACTGATAAACAGCGTCAAATACCTGCTCATAATATTTATCGCGGATCAATGTTGGCGAATTCGGCACGTGACTATTGCTGTCACGCGAAATACCAAATTCCTCCAGCACCATCGGTTTGTTCAGTTTGCGTGAAGCCTCCTCGTGTTTCTTCAGGTAGGCTTTCATATAATTCACGGAAGGTTCAAACGTTGAATCGGGTTTTTGAGGATCGTACACATTCCAGTTCTGTACCCAGATATGCACGGTCTGGTAATCGATGTTGGGATCTGCATGATCCGTCTCAGGCTCTGTACCGGAATACGATGAAGAGGTTGTCCCTTCACTGCCCGTTGTAACCAGGTGGTTCGCATCCAGTTGTTTGATCATGGCTGCCGTTGCAGTGATCCATTTCCGGTACGCGTCTATGTTGTTTATTCCACGCGGCTCATTAGCTAACTCCCAGGCCATAATTGTTGGATCATCCTTGTAGGCAGTTCCTGAATAACCATTGGTTCTGTTGACCACATAACGGATGTGTTCGTTAAGCATGTCTACCGCTTTTTGATTGGAATAAAACTGCGATACAAAGCCCTGGTATCCATCCCACGTACCTCCGGGGTGTGGCGGTGGATACGGAATTGAATCCGCAGCACCACTCCATACAATGTATTGTCCCATTCCTCCGGACCAGTTCCAGAAATTAGCGAGGCACATAACCGCGCGCATGTCGCGCTTTTTCATTTCATGCAACAGAAAATCCAGTCCATCCACAACATCCATGTTATATACACCCGGACTGGTCTGTATAGCGGGTACCATACGATAGGGTTCGGTATCAGGCCCTTCACTTCCAGCCATGATGCGCAGATTGGTTACACCCATGGCCTTGAGTGCATCAAGTTCACGGATCAAACGCTCCCGGTTACCTCCCTCACCTTTCGATGCGAGGTTCGCTCCGTACCAGAAATTAGTACCGGAGAAAAAATAAGGCTGTCCCTGAATTTCAAAATGAGTGTCCTTCACCTTGACGAAGTCTGGGTCTGAACCACAGGCAGCCAGGTTGAGCACAATCAGAACATAAATTAGTTTGATGGCGGTTTTCATTAATGACGAAAATTAAAAGGTTATAAGGTTTCGTAAGTTAAAATCTTTTTTCGGAACATAAGGAAGTGGTATGCCTTCTTCTTTTTGTGTTTGTTCATATAGAACGCTACGCTTGGTTTTTCCGAAGCATGGCAATTTCCTCACGAAGTTCTTTTTCAATGCGTTCAGCACCAAAAGTATCCGTAACGTCAAACTGAAAGCCCATTATACCAACCTGATCAAGGTGCTTGATTGTAAACGGCATCTTAGTTGTCTGCAAATAGCGCAGCCTGTCGTGCATACGCTCTTCCTGCACAAAGGTCTTTTTACCCTGCTGGAAAATCTCCTGTTCTTGCGCAACCCATATTTTTACCTGTTCAGCATCGAAGTGATCATAGTCATGTGTACCGATAACCTTTTCAATCGGGAGATTGTAACCATCTGCGACAATTTTGTTACAAAGCACCATATTACCCTTGCTGTCTTTCAAAAAAATCTTTGCGGGTATCTGATTGAGGATTTCAATAATATCCTGCTTATACCTTTCCTGATACTCCAACATTTTATTGGATTCACGAAGCCCCTCTTCTTTCAGTCGTTCAATTACCTCCATTTGGTTTTTCAGTTCAGCCTGGTCTTCAGTTGACTGTGAAAGGAGTCTTTGGAGTTCTTTCTCCTTTCTCGCCATCTCTTCCTGAGTCGCTGTAAGTTCCTCCATACTTTGACGCATTTCTTCTTCTTGCGCTTTCAATTGCTCCGCGTAAACCTGCGTTTCCTTCAGGAGATTTTTTGTATGTTCACTCACACGCATGGATGAAACGGTGGAAGCAATACTCTCGCCTACTTTTTCCAGAAACTGAACCTGATAAGGTTTAAATTCCTGAAAAGAAGCTATTTCGATAAGACATTCTACCGTATCGTTGACTTTCAGTGGAACGATCATCAAATAGCCAGGGATTGCATGTCCTAACCCGGAAGTTATTGAAATATATTCTTTGGGAACGTCCCGCAAGATAACCGTCTGGCCTTCCAGGTATGCCTGTCCGAGAAGTCCCTGGCCAATCTCTATTCTTTTTGTTAAGAACTTTTTGCGTTCGTAGGCATAGCATGAAACGAGCGAAAGGTGTTTATCATTACCTGCTTCATTATTATTAACAATAAAGAAGCCACCCTGATTCGCTCCCATGTATGTCACAATGTTAGAGATGAGCTTGTCGTAAAATTCAGTTTCATTCTTATAATCAGCTTTGAGTGTATCAACAAACTTCGCCATACCCTCTCCCGCCCAGTTGCGTTCTTTCTCCGATTCCTTCAGTGACTGCAATTGGAGTCTGAACGCATTTAGAGATTGTAACAAATTGTTTTCCGTAAAACCCGCACGGAGCGATATATCTTCGGTCAGGTCACCGGCCTTCAGTGCGTTGATTACCATGCTGGCTTCATCTGCTTTTGCGGCTTGCTGAACTACCCGGCTGACCATTTGAGCAATATCTTTCTCTTCAAGGTATTGTTGTTCACCTTCATTCTTTAAAATAGTTTTTGTAACGGACCTGATCTGCTGAATGGGCTTCAGCATTTTACTGTGTAACACCCAATACAATGCCCCAACGAGAGCAAGTGTAACGAGAAAAATCAGTTCATGAAGAACGGACGCATCGTTGTTTAGAATAAAGTTTATTAATGAAATGATTGCCAGGATCAGGCTGATCAACCGAATGGTGAAAGTTAGTTTCATAACATGGTTTACAATTTCAGGGAAGGGCTCCGTGAAATGGTGTATTTTATTAAAAGTTACGAAAAATACACTAACCCAAATGTTGAGTTATAGGATGTCAGGCGCTCCTTCATCAGTCGATATAGGGTCAGATTCAGGAACACCGAATTTGCAGGTATATTCTGGCTTACATTTCACGTATCGAACAGATGTTTTTTTCTTTCGCTGTAAGGGTAAAATGCGCTCCATTGATAATTATAAACGCCTTTTACATACATTCATACCTCTTGCATTCTTATTCCTTAATCGGATAGCATAAATCGTCTGACCAGATCCAGCACTTCATTAAAGTTAGTTTCCAGTGCTTTGTGTCCGCCATTCAGAATATGTATCTCTGCTTTGGTCAGATCTCTTTTATAACAAGGCGCTTCAGCCACATCAAAAAATGCATCATGCTTACCCCAAATGATCAGGGCAGGTGGTTGGTGTTTACGGAAATATTCTTGGAACAGCGGATACATTTCAAGGTTGCTTTTGAATGTATAGTTCAGTGCGAATTGCATATCAGTATTGCCGGGTCTGCTCATGCGTTCCCAATCCATCAGCCACAATTCAGGGCTCAGGCGTTCAAGCAGTTTCTCGGGTAAGCCTGCGGTATATTGTTCCTTTACACCTGCTTCGCTTAAAAAGGCAGACACTTTCTTTTTCTTCTCTTCAGTGGGATTCTCCCAGTAGTCTCTGGTTTCATCCCATGGTGGCCCAATACCTTCGATGTAGGCGTTGCCATTTTGAATGATGATACGTTCTATCTTCTCCGGGTTTTGCACAGCCATACGTAGCCCTATGGGACAACCATAGTCATGGAGATACATCGAGAAGGATCGTAGCCCAATGGCTTCAGTAAACCGATTGATATATCGGGACATATTCTCAAAAGAATATTCAAACGCATTGATGTCCGGAAAAGAACTGAATCCGAACCCGGGATAATCCGGAGCAACAAGATGAACCTTATCAGCAAGACAAACCATAAGATTCTTGAACATGATGGATGATGTTGGAAATCCGTGCAGCAGCAACAGGGATGGCATAGACCTATCACCGGCTTCCCGGTAAAAAATATCCAGCCCGTCAACGGTAATTTTTCTGTTGTAAATCTGGCGATGCATAATTCCGTCTGGTAACGATCGGAATACACTAAAATTCACTGCCAGAGAAGTTCAGAAGCGCTACT
>DASXWH010000003.1:0-4334 GCA_036503775.1 Ohtaekwangia sp. | reverse complement strand
GATGGGGAGATGCCCAGTTCGCGGGCAATGTCCTTAATGGTTACCTGATTGTACTTCATACTGCAAGTTTAAAAAGAGTTCTGATAATCACCGCAACGGAGTGCAACTTTTTCGCAAATAATCGCAAACGTATGCGCGTCCGTTTCCGGCTACGGTTTCGTGAATTTTTCCGGTTATTTTTGCATTTCGGAAGGGTGTAAGAAATACTTTACAACCCGAAAGCCCTAAATCATTCAAATTTTGTTATTGTAAAAACTCTTAACCTATGATGAAACTCTATCGATTTCTAAAAATGGTTTTCGTCATCGTTTGCTGTGTAGCCAGTTCCCAAGTGCTGGCACAAAGCGTGAAGATTACCGGAAAGGTGACTTCTGGCGATGATGGAACAGCGCTTCCTGGTGTCAGTGTCGTTGAAAAAGGTACTACCAATGGTACCGTGACGGATGCTGACGGTAATTATACTGTTAATGTAAAAAGTGATGCAACCCTGGTTTTCTCCTTTGTGGGATACAGCACGCAGGAAGTTGCTGTTGCGGGCAAAACAACTGCGGATGTAACCCTGCTGGCTGATGTTACTGCCTTAAGTGAAATCGTTGTTATCGGTTATGGTGAAGTGCAGAAGAAAGATGCTACCGGTGCCGTGATGAATATGTCTAACAAGGATTTCAATAAAGGTGTTCTTACCAATCCCCAGGACCTGATCGTTGGAAAATTTGCCGGTGTTACGGTAACGTCTGCCAGCGGTGCACCCGGTGCGAACACTACTATTCGTATCCGTGATGGTGCATCGTTGAGTGCGACCAATGATCCGCTTATCGTGATTGATGGATTCCCGGTTGAAAAGGATGGACCTGGTGGTATATCAAACCCACTGTCCTCGTTGAATCCGAATGATATTGAAACGTATACCGTCCTCAAGGATGCTTCGGCTACAGCCATCTATGGTTCACGGGCATCCAATGGTGTGATTATCATCACGACAAAAAAGGGAGCTCAGGGCAAACCAAAATTCAACTACAACGGTACGGTTTCGGTGAGTTCACCCATCAAGTTTGTGGATGTACTTAATGGTGACGAGTACCGTGACCTGGTAGCGGAATTGGATGAAGCCGGTACGTTTGGAATAGACCAGGCTGGTCTGGACAAACTGGGTACTGCGAACACCGACTGGCAGGAGGAGATCTACCAAACAGCCATTTCACAGGATCATAACCTGAATGTAGAAGGATCTGTAAAAGACATTCCGTATCGTGTTTCGTATGGATATACTAACCAGGAAGGTATTCTGAAGAATACAGATCTTCAGCGAAACTCTCTTAATATTATGTTGACACCATCTTTCCTGGATGGCGATCTGAAGATCACCGCGAGTGCCAAAGGCGCTTACATTGATTCCAATTTTGGTGAAACCGGTGCCGTAGGTAATGCGGTAGGTTATGATCCAACACAGGTGGTACGCGATGAAGAAGACGGATCACTCAATGCTTATGGTGGTTACTTCAACTGGCTGAAGCATAATGTTGTCAATGGGAACGATAACCCGGTTGCGCAGGTGGAACAAACCGATAACCGCGGCACTAACAAAAGAATCATCGGGACGATCCAGGCCGAATATCGCCTTCCCTTTTTAAAGGAACTGAAGGCTGTTGTTAACGCAGGCTTTGATCGCTCATCAAGTGAAGGCCATAACCGGGTGCCGGTAGCAGGTTGGGTGCATAGTACCAACGTTTTGACTGGAAAATTCAACTCCTATACGGGTATAAACCAGTCTGACCTGATTGACCTGTATGTTAACTATAACAAGCAGATTGGAAAAAGTAAGATTGACGCTATAGCCGGTTATGGTTATCAATATTTCTTCCGTAAAAAGACCAATATAGATTCCAGTACGGTAAGCGTAAGGAAACCCCTTCCGGATAAAAGTGATAACGTACTGATCTCATTTTTCGGAAGGGTGAACTACACGTACAACGACAAGTATCTGCTGACAGCCTCGCTACGAAATGATTTGACTTCCCGATTCTCAAAAGACAATCGTTCAGGTTTCTTCCCTGCCGTAGCATTAGGATGGAAGATCAAGGAAGAAGATTTCATGTCGAGTGTAACGGCATTGTCAGATCTTAAATTAAGGGTCAGCTGGGGTATTACCGGTCAGCAAGGGCTGGAAGCGTCTGAAGGGGCTACTTCTGTATCAAATCCTTATACTCCTTATATACCTGTTTATCAAAGCTCTGATCTTTTGACCCAGTATCAATTGGGTGGTACGTTTTATACTACCGTACGTCCTGAACCGTATGACCCAAGCATTAAGTGGGAAGAGACAACTACGATTAATATCGGGGTAGATTTTGGATTGTTCGATGATAAGATAACAGGTTCGATCGAAGTATTTCAAAAGGACACGGAAGACCTGATCAACAATATACAGATTGCCAACGGCAGTAACTTCTCTAACTTCCTGGCTACGAATATCGGAAGTATGAAAAACCAGGGGATTGAGGTCACCCTGAATGCACTGGCCATTTCAAGAGAAGATTTTACATGGCGTATCGGTGCCAACTTCACCAGCATAAACAGTGAGATCACGAAGCTGAGCCTGAATGATCTCGATTATCCGGGTGTGCCGAGAGGCAGTATTGGTGTAGGTGCCTACATTCAGAACCTTCAGGTAGGGCAGCCTGCATTTTCTTTTTACCCGCTGCAGCAGGTATATGACGCCAATGGTAAACCCATCGAAGGCTTGTATGTAGATCGTAGTGGTGATGGAGGTGACGTGGCCAGTAACTTTGACAACCGGTATTACCATCACAGACCAGCAGCTGACTTTACTATGGGTCTTAATACCCGCCTGGAGTATAAGAAATTTGACTTCTCCTTTTCAGGCCGGTTGAGTGTTGGCAACTATGTATACAATAACGTGATGTCCGGCAATGCGTGGTTAGGCAATGTGTATTCGAATCAGCACTGGCGCAATGTGCCTACGGCAGTAAGAGAAACCGGTTTCGTAAACCAACAGCGGTATTCAGATTACTACATCGAGAATGCTTCCTTTTTCAAAATGGATAACATCAGTGCCGGTTATAATTTCGATCAGGTGTTGACCGAAAAACTGAAGGCAAGAGTGAGTCTGACCGTTCAGAATGCCTTTACAGTGACCGATTATAGCGGACTCGATCCGGAAGTAGACGGTGGTATTGATAACAACATCTATCCACGTCCCCGCACGTTCCTGCTGGGGGTTAACCTTACCTTCTAAAACTGCTGACTTCAAAAAGTATGAAAATAATTACCAATAAAACATCTATTGTAGCAGCGTTGACAACTGTGCTGCTGCTAACGTCATGTCTCGGTGACCTTGATACCCGGCCGATTGATGACAAAGTGTATACATCGAACGTGGTTTACACCACCAAAGAATCCTATAAGGCTGGTCTGGCTAAACTATACGCAGCCTTTGCGCTGACCGGCCAGCAAGGCCCATTTGGTAACCAGGACGTTAAAGGTGTGGATGAAGGTCTTAGCGATTTCATCCGTTCCATGTGGTACATGAATGAGTTGACTACCGATGAGGCAGTGTGGACCTATAGTGGTGATGCGCAGAATACGATCTTCAACATGCACTACAACAGCTGGACAAAAACAGATCCGATCCTGTCGGCCATGTTTGCCCGTATTGTTTATGTGGCGGCTATCTGTAACGAGTTTATCCGGGTAACAGCTTCCAAAACTGATGATCCTGATTTCAAGAAGTTCCATGCGGAAGCCCGGTTCCTACGCGCACTGTCCTACTACTACGGTGTAGATCTTTTTGATAAAGTGGCTTTTATTACGGAAGCTGATCTGCCAGGAGCATTCTTCCCTCCGCAGAAGAAGCGTGCTGACTTATTTGACTATGTAGAGTCTGAGCTTCTGGCTATTAAAGCAGACCTGGGCGAACCCCGTTTTGAATATGGAAGAGCCGATAAAGCAGCCTGTGCCATGTTGCTGGCGAAGTTGTATCTCAATGCTGAAGTGTATACCGGTGAAGCCAGATACACAGATGCGATCACACAGCTCAATGAAGTGATTGCTGCGGGTTACAGCCTTTCACCGAAATACCTCAATAACTTCCTGGCGGATAATCACACTAGTCCCGAGATCATCTTCGCGCAGTTGTTTGACGGCCAGCGTTCGCAAGCTTACGATGCCGTGAATATTATGATCTTCGGAAACTCGGGTAACGGTGGTTGGAATGGTTTACGCACGACATCCGCTTTCGTAGATAAGTTCAGTGATTCTCCTAATGAAGCACGTGCGCTTTTTGCCAAGGAAGATAAAGGTCAGTCGCTCGAGAT
>DASXWH010000002.1:0-2867 GCA_036503775.1 Ohtaekwangia sp. | reverse complement strand
CTCAAACCAACCACGAACCGGAATGATATTTTCATAGTTTATTCCTGACTGCTTCAAATGGTTTTTAAAGTCTTCTAAAGGAACCGATGTAGCCCCCGAACTTTCTAAAACTTGTTTCCCAGGGTCCGGTAATTCTTTCCGCTCTACCTCACTTAGTTTCCGAATGCCGGGATATTGATCGTCTCTATTACTTGGGAGTGGAATACCTTCGAATGAATCAAAAGCATAAATAGTTTTTTCCGGTGCCCCGTAAGCCATAGCAATGATCTGAGCGCCAGCAGCAACACCGCATTCACAAAAAATTCCTGGGGCATCTTTAAGCCTTTTCGCGCACTCATAAGTAAACATCAGTGTCTCTTCACTACTGTACGCTATTCTTTTTGCATAGTCTAATGGAGATTGACCCATGTTCTTTTAAGTTTAATGTCCTTTATACACGACCTTTGTACTTGGAAATAAGTTGCTAAATCTGCGTACTTCATCCCATCAGATAAGCATTTTCTTATGGTTCTTACTTGTGTTGGATCCAGTTTATTAGCTGTAAAATTATTTGGGTTTGATAAATCTGGATACAATCCGTTTTTTCTGGCGTGTCTGTTATTATGTAGGTTAGTACACCACTCCAAATTTTCAACGCGATTATTTTGTTTATCACCATCCTTATGATTGACTTGCGGGTGATTATAAGGGTTAGGTAAAAAAGCCTCCGCTATTAATCTATGCACTAAAGATACCATTCCGGACTTTCTATCAGTTGATCGTAAGTCCACCCGAAAATATCCACGGTAATTAGGATTTGGTTTTAGTATCTTTTCTTGCCTTGTTGTTGAGTATACTCTGTTGTACAAAGGATCGTTAACAACCAAATTTCTAAATACCGATTTTACTCTACCAAAATTTGAAACGGCATATTTTACATTACTAGGTAATGGTAGCCAAACTTCATTTTCTGTTTCTTGTGCTGACAAAGTCATAAAAGTATATTTGTTTAGTTATATGAACTTCAGTTTTGAGCAACTTCATTTCATGTATTCTTTTGCTCCAGTCGTAATCTTCCCCAGTGACTTTATCCGGAAACTTTACCTTACTTACCAATTCTCTTTTCATCACCGCCAAATGGTTTGGCCACCTGTAGTAATGCCGGTTCTTTTCGTAGTATTCGCTACCAAGTTTTATAGTCCAATCTCTTTTGTCCTTGCCGTCTGTTGTCATCCATCCGCACATAGTAACACAGTCAGGTTCTTTTGAAAGTGCGAACATGATCTCCTCCAGGTAGTCAGCAGAAACAAGATCATCAGAATCAATGAAGGCGAAATAATCAGAGTCACAATTAGCGACCATTAAATTTCTTTTCTGGCCAGTAGTCATAAATCTGCCAGCATCGTTAATCCTATATTCTACATCACGTGACCATCTATCAACCTGTGGTTTTAAAACTTCAAGTAATCGGGCCAACCTGTTGATGTAAAACGGTTCATTAAGTGTTGGGATTAACAAAGTCAACTTCATATCGGAAACCCTTGTGCTTTACGTCTTGCAAATAGTGCCTTGCCTTGATCCCAATTAGCTGCACTCCTGCGATAGGTTTCATCGTCTTGAGCTTTACCTACGCTCACATGATTATGGGGGAACTTCAAATGTGGAGCGAATTTAAGCCAGTTGTTTTTCTTGCAAACTTCAAAGAGGTCAGTGTCGCAAAACATCGACTTATATTCAGGGTGCCAGAAATATCCAAGCCTTTCATAGAGTGCCCGGTTCATTATTGGAATGGTCAACACCGGAACGTGGAAAGGCTGCAAGCAGTCGTCCACCTTGAGTAAACAGGGGCCTTCAACACCTTCGAATTCTTTCAGCACAAGCGGCCCCCAATTTTCTGGACAATCGAAGTCGTCCGAGGTGTAAATGAGAATGTCCCCTTTTGATTTTTCAGCTGCCCTATTAGTGGCTTCGACTACTGATTTGTTGTCGTTAACTATCAGGTCAGCCCACACATAATTAGTGCCGATAATATCAAAGTACTTCCCACAATAATTATTAAGTTCATTGTCAGACTTGTCACAACTAACAATTAGCTCAACCTTTAACCCGGCCTTATCAATCCATTTTGTTGCTGTTTCAAATGACTTTTTAGCCCTTCCCCGGCTCGGATGTATCAAACTAATCAACATGTTTCCAACTTTTACGGTTGATAATGTTACTCACTGTGTTTTCAGCTATACCGAAATCTTCAGCTAAATGGATAAGGTGGCAGCCTGTTTCAGCACGTCTTTTCCTGATTTCTCGAACCTGAGCCTCAGTGATCTTGGCGCTTGGTCTTCCGTGGTTAGCTCCGCTTGGATAACTCATAAATATGTTACTGGTATTTTATTGTTATGCACGTAAATAGAAAACAACCTCTCCAACAGGAAAGGAGCTAAAGGATAATACGGAACTCCTATTTTTTCCTGTAATTGTTCCGGTCTGATGGCGTCTTTCTTGTTCAACATCGAATAATTTGAGTCAGCCATGATCAGTTTGTTAATTTCTGGATCTTCCTCCATGACTTTCATCGCTGGATTGAGCCAGTTCATGACGTAATCCCGGTAAATTCCGATTTTAGCACTGAAATGGTTTTGATAAATCGGACTTTTTACCTCTCCCGGCATCTTTTGACCTATCGAACCTAAAACTTTGGTCATTGCCTCCTTGAATCCCGGGTGATGCTTGTCAGCGGACGCCAGCATGAAGTGGTATTTGGTGTTACACGTGAAACTCATGACATCATAATCGGTATTTAAGACTTCCTGAGTGAGTGGACGTGGCGAACATACATTCCAGCGCATCTTACTTGCCAATTTCCAAGAGCAAACAGCTATTTTGTCCTCTTT
>DASXWH010000001.1:0-2445 GCA_036503775.1 Ohtaekwangia sp. | reverse complement strand
CGGGTTGGTATAGTATTTCACCAACCAACGGTTTAAATCCCGGTAGATCTCATCCTGTGACTTACCTGAAAGAACAATATGCATTTCAGCGTATGCTTTTCCGTTGGCGAGCTGCCAGTCGGTTGTTTGCGCGAAGCTGCTTGAATTAGTTAACACTAAGAAAAGCGCGAGATTTTTCACTACCCATAACTTTTTCATAGACGAGAGTTTACTTCTCATAATTTACGAAACGCTTTGTACGGCAGGAAATATTGAATGTTAAGTGTTTGTTATCATTTGATTACAGACTCATTAGGGTGCGCAAGATTGGAGTTGTTATGGCTCATTCCAAGAGCGCTGACATGAAGAGATTTGAAAGCACATCACCGCTGAGTAGGCAAGAGGGAATTACACCCTCAAGCCTCTCACAGAACCGTACGTGAGACTCTCGCCTCATACGGCTCGTGTTAATTCATTACATGAAAACAGTAACCATGGCGCCAGTGAGCAAAAAGGTGTGGAAGTCGACGTTGTATGCCTGACAGTTTTCGACTCGCCGCGCGGTACCCGCATTTATGTTTGCGTTTTAACCACGAAATGAGCCGTCGGTCAAAGTAGAGCAAAGTGTGGCGAAGGTACCTTGTGCCGAAAATGCCGTAGTAAGTAATCCAACCCCGTAACTTTGCATTCATCAGGTCAGCAAGCTCGTTCAACTCCTGTGTCGTATCGCTCCAATTGATCACCTCGCGTATTTCATCGCGAATTCTTGCTTGGTTTTCGCGACTGATTGCTCCACTAAAGGTGGTGAAGGAAGTGCCGGGAACTTGCCTGCTCTCTGATTTGCGTGGTTGGAAGCTAAAGCCTAGAAAACCAAATTGTACTTGATCATGAGCTTCTCGCCGCGCATAGTCTTTACAGTAAACAAGTCGGGTTTTTTCCTCATTCAGTGAAAGTTTTACCTCCGACAGCCGCTGGCGTATCGATTGTAGTACTTCCTCTGCTTCGACTTTGCTGGTGCAGTGTAACACTATGTCGTCGGCGTATCTCACAAACTTGATCTGGGGATGCTGTTGCGTCAGCCATTTATCCAACGCAAAATGTAAGTACAGATTGGCTAGCAATGGGCTGATTACTCCTCCCTGAGGAGTTCCTTTGTCGCCGCGATCATACTGGCTCCCATCCGGCCGCTCTATCTTCATCTTTAGCCAACGGGTGATATACGCTTTCAGCCATCGCTCCTCATGGATGTGCTCTACTGCTTTCAACAGCATGTCGTGATCGATCTCATCAAAAAATTGCTTGATATCCAAGTCTACTACCCAATCTCGTTCAAGACTGTTTTTCCGGACTTCTTGCAATGCATCGTGACTACTTTTCATGGGACGGTAACCATAAGAGTTCTCATGGAACTCGTGGTCTATCCGTTTTTCCATGTAGCTTCTGATTACTTCTTGTGCGATTCGATCCCGTAATGTCGGAATACCTAGCTTACGTTTCTTCCCGTTCGCCTTCGGTATCTCTACTTCGCGCAACGCCTGAGGATGATAGCTCCCTGACGAGAGCCGGTTCCAGATTAAATACAATTGCTTCTCTACTGATTCTTCTTCAAAAGCTTTCCAGCTTTGACCGTCTACTCCTACCGCTTTACCTCCTTGTTTTACTTTCTGATACGCTTTAGCAACCATCTCATAGGTGATGGGCACTGCTCTTTGTACGTGTACATCCATGTTAAATCATCCTCATTTTTTTTTTGAGTTGTTTAAGTGTTGTCACTGAATTAACCCGAACCCTTCGCTTCATTCGAATTACCGAACTTCAGCACTACTATGGTTCAGTCCGACTTCCTGAAAGCTGATTTATCCTTTCCTGTTGTGAGGCCTCGGCTTTTCATTCCGCTCGGTCCCGGAACCTGACAATCAGTTCTTCCTTCAGGATCTCCCATGTTTTCTTTTGAAAGCCTGTGTTAAAGTCATGCTGCCTGTATAACGGTAGAGTACATGGCCAGTATCTTCAGGCGTCCGCCACATTGATCACACCTCCTTTGCAAAAGATGATTTCACTCTACGACTTTCGCGATTTCGTTACTTCATCAGCAGTTCATTTTCATTCATCTCTTTAACACTTACATGCCTCGTTTTCCAAGGCTTTTCCCCGGCCGTTCACCACTCAATCCTTACAGATTACGCAGCGCGGGGTAGTTTGACAACTATGCCTGATACATCGTTGTCGGTGGGCCATTCCACCACCATCTTTCAAAGAACTTATCATGGCACAAACAAAGAACACAGAGAAGCACAAAGTTACACAAAGAACTTGTAGGAACTCTCCGTGAAACTTTGTGAGTTCCTTTGCGCACTTTGTGTAACTGGATTTAAAAATCTCTAGCCATTGCACGCTTTGTAGTGGAGCCAAAGAAGCGATCATGCTTGTACACTCTTCCATTCAACTGTCAACAGCAAACTGTAA